>JBNMOV010000037.1:0-18619 GCA_051275765.1 Maribacter sp.
CTTTTGATATTGGACTTTTGCTGTCTGGTAAAAGAAAATACTAATCGGAAACCTCGATAAACAGGGGTATTCAATTATTCAAACTAATGGAATTCAGAATTTCTAAAATTTACTCGGACAACACTAGAATAAATCCTAAAAATTCAGTAGAAACAAAATACTAAGTACAACAATTAGCAACAAATGACTAAAATCGCCTGCGACTTTTAGCATTTTTGGTTGAAACCAGAACTATATAGAAGCGGAAACATGACTCTATGTTTGTCATTACTACCAGCCTCGAAGAGGGTTGCTAATTCTTCTCTACTAAGAATTTTAGGGAGACTAGGTTGTTCTTTAGGGTAGGGGATTCGATCTGCAAAGTCTTGATTATCGAGCATGTGTTTCCAATAATATCGAAGTCCCGCAACGTACATTTTACTAGTTCTCCAATTAACTTGTTCATGTTCATTAAGGGATTCTAAGAAATCTAAAACCTCATCGATATCCAATTCCTTGGGGTGAATCATATCATGGAATCTAACCAATCTTTCAACAGATCTGACATATGCAGTAATTGTGTAATCGGCTTTATCTTCAATTTTCATCCGATTGATCATCGGTAGAGTGATAGATAATAAGTCTTTCTTTTGTACATTTGGATCAGGCTGTGTAGGCCTGTGTTTAAAACTTGTCATCTGTTATGAAATTTAAATTAAATAACTAATACATGGCAAGTCTTTAACCAAGTTTAGGTCGGTAGAGGCTATACCGATAGGTGTTTAGTTCAAAAACGTGTATAGTTTATTGCGTCTGATTTTTCTTTCGGAATTTCCTATCTGCTGAACAATGGGTTTCTCTTTATTTGCTACCTTAGGTCTCTCGCAAAGAAACCATACATAAACACGTTATAGCTAATTTGAAAAATGTTACTGAATTTTAAATACATACAAGATTTGGCTATTTCTATAACTAAATACAAAAGCGAAGACTGAAACGGAAAAATGATAAAAAATAAAAAAGTCAAATGGATTGTAAGGGGGTTGTTGCTTGTTGGAACAATAGTTTCAATGTTTTTCGTGCCATGGATTTTGGTAAAAGCTTGGATTTTGCCGCTACCTGATACTGTTCAAGAACAAGTAGATGAAGCAATTGGTCATGGTTTTGATGGCATGATTGTTTATGTGGACCAAGCAGGAAAACCACCAGAATATTACACAGGTGGTTGGAATGATAGAGAGAATAAAATACCAGCCGACCCAAAATTATTGTTCAAAATTGCCAGTATTAGCAAGTTATATACCGCTGTAGCAGCTACTAAATTGGTCAAAGAAAAGCGTTTGTCTTTTGATAAAACACTCGCTGATTATCTTCCAGAACTTAGAGTTAGGATTGAAAATGCTGAAGAAATTACCTTGAGGATGATGATTCAGCACCGTTCCGGTATTCCAAATTTCACAGATAATCCAGCGTATTGGGAAAACGAACAGGAAAATGGTAAAAATGCCTTAGATTTTACTCTTGACCTACCTGCTAGTTTTAAACCTAATGGAGGATATGAATATTCAAACACGAATTATTTATTGCTTCGTAGGATAATGGATGATGTTTTAGGGAATAGCCACAATCAGTATATCAAGGAGAAAATATTGATTCCCCTAGAGCTGAAAAATACCTTTTTTTCGATTACTGAGGTCGATTTAGATGATGTCATGAGTGGATATTATGTGGGAGATGAGGAAGATTTTAAAGCTCGTGAATATGGGATGTTGGCTACAGCAGAAGATGTGGGTATATTTTTGCGAGCCTTAAACGATGGTTCGGTATTTGACGAGGGAGAAAAGGAAATCTATCCTTATGAATATAATCATGGAGGTTTGGTAGTTGGCTATCAAAGCCTTGCAGAATACCATAAAGATATAGACGCGATAGTGGTTCAATTCATCAATACCACAGATTTTAATGGTTATGAATGGAACTTATCGGAAATTACAATTAACCGAATTTCAAAAATCATTAGAAAGAAAAACTAGCCGCATCAATGTGTATAAGTAATAGCGGTTTAAGTGAAAAAACGAAAGATGAAAACATTAAACAAAGGTCAGTGTAAACCTGAAAAATTAATGAGAAAGATGCTACTACTCATACACTAGACCGTTTGCAATAACTAAATGTAACAAAAATCGACATTCAATAGAAATTTTGATCCTTCAATAATCAATGTAATGAATTGTGATATTAAGGATGTTGAATTATTTAAATTTTAATTACTACCTGTATTTGAAGAGAAAGGAAAAGAATCCTCTAGAGATTCTTGGATGAAAAATGCAAAGTTAAAGAACAACAAACTTGAAGAACTTAAATCCTATGAAAGCACTATTTGGCTCTTGTCTTCAGGAAACAGCAATTACCCACTTTGGATTAATATTCGTAAAATTAATCTACAAGAAATATTGCTTGAATTCAGTATGAGATTCAGGCATATCAAATCAAGTCAAAATCAAGAAACTGGTCATCCACCATTTAAAGTAATTATTGAATTTTCTAATAGATAATGGCATAGGGCTTATTAAATTCTACCAATTCATCATCTTTGTAAAAGTTGATTCTCCTTTCCTTTTATTCAAAGAAGATTTTGTAATTTGTGAGTGGTGGTAGTTAAAAGATAAGGTCAATTATACTGATAGGCACATTATTCAGAATGCGTTTTGAATTAGAAAAGAAGAGCTATTACTTGATGAGTAGGAAAACCGAAAAAATAATAAGATGAAATTACCCTTAAACTGCGAAGTTGAATACTTCTATGATTTTTTAGATTCTAGTGATGCAAATGGACTGTATAGTGAATTAAATGACCATATAAAAACAACGAATTTTTGCCCTGAAACTGAAGATGGTGAAACGCATGAAGTCAATTTTGGAAAAATCATGTTTTTAGATCATAATCTCCTAGTAGAGAATAGATTCCCTGAGGAACATTGGGGACCGACAAAAGCTTGGTCAGAGAAATTAAAAAGACTTAAAGAAAAAATTGAAAACTTTACAGATCAAAAATTTGAAGTTTGTGTATTGATATATTATCCAAATGGTAACTCAGGAGTAGATTTTCATTCGGATTATGTGGCTTTTGGAGATACGTCAATAATTCCATCTATAAGTTTAGGAGAGGAAAGAGAATTCAAATTTAGAGAAAAAGAAAGTGGAGATGAAATGACCAAAACGTTAGAAAATGGAAGTTTAATAATCATGGGAAAATATTGCCAAGACAGATATGAGCATAGCCTCCCAATAAATCCTGAATATAAGAAAGCAAGAATAAATCTAACTTTTAGAAAATATGGATTTAGTAATTGAACTGAGTGCCTGACAAAAATCCATATGTTAGTACTAGTAACTTATATATATCTTACTAAAACGGATAAAAAAGTACTATTTTTTTTCATCAGGCTATTCCTAGACTTTAAAATCAAACCCACTAAACTCCATGAATCAAAAAAAAGCACCTTGGCATTATCTCTTACTTCTCATTTTGGCTGGAGAGTCTATATTTATACTACCATTTGTTCTTGCACGAGTGTTTAGACCAACCGTGCTTGATGCGTTTGGTTTAGATAATGTGCAGCTGGGATTGTGTTATTCTGTGTATGGTACCGTTGCTTTGTTGTCATACCTCTTTGGAGGCCCTTTGGCTGATAAGTATCCTCCTCAAAAAATGATAGCTATTTCCCTATGGATGACTGCCTTAGGAGGATTGGTTTATGCAAGTTTTCCAAGTTATTCGGTTTTAAAGATACTCTACGGATATTGGGGCTTTACGACTATTTTTCTATTCTGGCCTTCCTTAATTAAGGCTACTAGAGTTTGGGGTGGATCTACGTCACAAGGCAAAGCATTTGGATTTTTAGATGGTGGACGAGGATTAGTTGGCGCGCTCTTCGGATCGATGGGCGTACTTGTTTTTTCTCTATTTATCACTTCTGAAATAGCAAATTCGACAATTGCAGAAAACAGGGCTGCTTTTAAATATGTAATTCTTATATCTACAGCTGTTATAGCTCTTGTGGGAATATTGGTGTGGTTCTTTATGAAATTGGATCATAAAGCGGAAAAGGAAATCATCTTAGAGAAAATCAAGATGTCTCAGATAAAGAAAGTTTTAATATTGCCTTCCGTATGGTTACTTATGATCATTATTTTATGTGCATATGTAGGTTATAAAATCACGGATGTGTTCTCACTGTATGCCCAAGACGTGATGCGGTATGATCAAGTGCAATCAGCCAAAGTAGGTACGTTTTTATTGTTTGTTCGTCCTGTTGTCGGAGTTGTAATTGGGGTTTTGGCGGACCGTACAAAGATTACACTCATGCTATTTCTTAGCTTTGTCGTTTCATTCTTCGGAGCATTATTGTTTGCTACAGGTATGATTTCAGATTCGTTAACCGTTTTGTTTTTTATATCAATATTAGTTGTTTCGACTGGGGTGTACGCTGCACGGTCTTTATACTTTGCAGTGATGGAGAGTGGACAGATTCCCTTAGTACTTACAGGAACGGCTGTAGGTATTATTTCTATTGTAGGGTATACGCCTGATATATTCGCTGGTCCTTCGATGGGTTATCTTTTAGATAATTCTCCTGGTGCAGAGGGACATCAACATGTGTTTTGGATGTTGTCTTTGTTTTCATTTGTAGGAGGTATTGCGTCTTGGTATTATTTTAGGTTGTATGGGAAGCGGAATTAGTATTGAGTTCATGATGAAAGGTATTAATGTTGTGTCTAGATTGCTTGCTTAATACAAGTTCTGAAAAAATCTTTTGATTTAGCTTTATGATGAAGGAAATGAAGAGTTTTAGATTTGAATTTTATCAATTATGAACCCATTTATCAATAGGGAGTATTTAGATGTTGAGAATATGTATTAGTATTCTAATGTGTATTTTTATATATTAATATGTATTTTATTTATTATTTTAATAGATGTATTTGTATGTTTTTAATTAATATTGTATATTTATAAGTATGCCTTAACGTAATTTTAGCCTACGTATTAATATGTTTAATTAATATTTTATGTATATATGTGTATTCTTTAAGTTACTTTTAGTAGTATGTATTCATATATATATTGTTTTTAAATCGTATATTAATATGTATTTTATTTATTATTTTAAGCATACATATTTGTATGCTATGTTCATACATAAAAATACTTATGTGTATAAAATATTTAGCTAGATGAGAAATAAAAAAAAACTGCTTGTCGAGCAGTTAGAGAATAAAGTGGCCAAATTTAAAAATGCGGGAATGATCCAAGTGCCAGACAAAGGATGGATAAATGCGATTCGTACTACTTTGTGTATGACTAGGGAGCAATTAGGAGCTAGACTGAGTATGACGAAAGGAGCCATACAGAAAATCGAAGAGCGTGATTCTACAGGTCAAATTACCATCAATAAATTAAAGCATGTTGGTAGGGGATTGGATATGCGCCTTGTTTATGGTTTCGTCCCGACAGATGGTACTATAAATAACCTGATAGACTTAAGAGCTGAAAAACTAGCTCGGAAGATTGTATTAAGGACCAACCAAAATATGAAGTTAGAGGACCAAGGAATCAGTGAAAAAAGAATTAAAGATTCAATAAAAGACTTGGCTAGTGAAATCAAAAGAGAAATGCGAAAGTCATTATGGGATTGAATCTAAAATATATAGACGGGCAAACACTTTTAGCTGAGGAAGATAAAGATGGCATAAAGATAAAATCAATAACAACTCAATCGGAACTAGACGAATTTGAACAGTTAAATATTGAAAAAGCTGTAGAATGGCTATTGCGTGTTAGACTGAAACCCGATAGAATATTGACAGAAAAGTTTATGATTGATTTGCATAAGAAAATGTTCAGCGATGTATGGAAATGGGCTGGTAAATTTAGAAAGTCAGACACTAACATCGGAGTTAAGTGGACTAAAATCGGAATCGAATTAAAATACCTAATCGACGATGCTAAATACTGGATAGAACATCAAACGTATTCTCAGGAAGAAATTGCTATAAGATTTAAACATAGGATTGTGTCCATTCATTGCTTTCCCAATGGAAACGGTAGACACTCAAGAATGATGGCAGACATAATTATTGAATTTATTTTCACAAAAGAAATTTTTACTTGGCACGAGTCCAATATGGTTGATGCTGACGAAATAAGAAACAGTTATATTGCAGCACTGCGAGAAGCTGACAATGGGAATATAGATCCCTTGATTCAGTTTGCTAAAAAATAGTGATAGAAATGTTTATCGTTAATAGCTAAGCATGACATACAATTGGGTTTTATTACGATACCTTATTGATTCGCCCTTTTTCTAAGCCAAGGTGTTCAACGCAACTAACTAGCAACTATCAATTATCAACATCGTCTACCTTTTTAATTTATTTTACAATTCAAAAGCAATAATTTACATTTGTGGAGTATATTATGAGAATGATTAACGCTATTTTTATGAAAATAAAACTCATCATATGCGAAATACGTATTTAAATATCTTGATCTGTCCAATACTTTTGATATTTACTGTTTTTACTTCCTGCAACGGGCAGGAAAAGTTAAAATCATCAAAGATCATAAAACAGAATAAAGAATTGACCTTCCTTCCAGAAGTGGAACCTGATCCTCAGATAGCAGAATATATACGTAATGTTTTTCAGGATAAGAATGGAAACATATGGTTTGGTACAAATGGTTATGGAGTTGCACATTATGACGGAAGTAGCGTTTCTTATTTTTCCAAGGCACAGGGCTTTAATGGTGTACAGATTACTGGAATCACAGAGGATACAGAGAAAAATATATGGTTCGCTACGGACGCTGGCATAGTTAAATATGACTGGTCAATTAGTAATAAAGGGGAAAAACAGTTTACTAATTATTCAAATCAACCATTTTTGATAGATGAACGATTCTGGAGCATATTTGCTGATAGTAAAGGCAATATTTGGGCTGGATCTGCGTCGGGTATAGTTCGTTTTGATGGAGTACTCTGGCTGCCTTTCTCACTCCCATATCCTGAGGATGTGTCGGGGACATTTATCACCAAAGGGACTAGTTGGTCTATATCGGAAGACAGAAAGGGAAATATGTGGTTTACTACAAATGGTTTTGGAGTTTTTAAATATGACCCTTCGGCAAAGCTAAATGGAACGGGGCAATCATTCACTCGATATTCTACAAAGGATGGACTAACGGATGACAGTGTAGACAATATAATGGAGGATAGCAAAGGAAAATATATGGTTTGGTACTAGGTTAGGTGGAGTAAGTAAGTTTGATGGAAAAACCTTTACCAATTTCACTTCAAAAGATAGTATTGGTAACGATGAAGTCTGTGTTATTTATGAAGATAATAAAGGTAATATCTGGTTTAGCTCTGAAGGTTTTGGTGTATATTGCTACAATGGAGAATCCTTAACCAATTATGGGGAAGAACAAGAGCTTGGTGTTAGAGCCGTACAAACAATATTTGAAGATAAAGAAGGTCGATTTTGGGTTGGTGGTGGAGGTGGACTTTATCGATTCGATGGTAAATTCTTTTTTAATGTTACTAGGAATCGGCCTTGGGAATAATAGAATGGCTTGTTTTACTTAATGTCTAAATTCAAATCCCCCTTAGTAGGGGAAGCTGTGAAATTTGTATTTATTAATTTCTTTACCTTTTCACAATCTTTTCTCTTCCATACACTATTCCATTATTATCTTTCAAAACCAAAAAGTATACAGAGGCTACCAAATCTAGTAGATTAATAGTTCCTGAACTAGAACCAGAAATCATCAGTCGACCATTAAGATTATATACATCATACTGAAAATTATTAAGTCCAGCAATATTGATATGCCCATAACTAGGATTAGGATATACCGTATATTGGTGTGTATTTAGTTCTGTAGTAGAAGTGAGAATAGAGAGATCACTAACATAGACTAACTCCATAGTGTTTGTGCGAATTGGTGGATTAAAATCAAAGAATATATCAGCGAAATTTTCAATTGTCGTATATTCTTCCAAATTTGCTTTTGGCATGATTGAGAAGGTAAAATACCCATTCGATCCAAGTAGGTTGGTCGTGCTATCCGGCAGAAGAATATTGTCAAATGTAACTGTCAAGAGTCTATTGTCAAGATTTATAGTGTGTTGGTAGTCATGACTGGCTTGGACTGGTCTGAGTGTAGAAAGATCCAAAATAGGGCTAATGACGTCTTCTAATCTCACTGTAAATGCAGTGTCATTTCCAGTATTTTGGAATCTTATTGTATAGGTCAATTCTTCATCGATGATGTATGAATCATCGTAAATGTTATTCCTGTTTGGATGAGCGAGCTTATCATTAGGATCATAAGCGCAAGTGATAGGAGAAGTAAATACCTCTGACATAGAACCATTGAAATCAAACACTCCAGGAAAGTTGTAATCAACCATTATACTATCAATAATTAAACTATCAATTGCTTCTACACCAGGCATGATCGCATCAAAAGTAAATTCAAATCGGGCTCCAGGGGTTAGTATTTCTGGTATGGAATAAGAGATTTTTCCCTGATCTATATTTATACCTGGAATAGAGATATTAAAAACAGAATCAATCTTGTCATCTATTTTGTGGTTGAAAGATGCATAACTATCAAGGCATGTTCCATTTACTATAGCAACGTGATGCCTTACTGTAAAACCGCATCTGGTGGCGGCACGACTTAGATAGATTCTATATCCTTCATCAGCTAGTGGGGGAGACTCATCTACACGCACAAGTGGGTAATCGGTCATGGTAACTAGCGAGTCTAATATCTTCACTGTCGTATCAACTTCAGAAGGCAAATGACAGCGAGAATCAGATCCATACGTAAGACTATAATCTCCAGGATTGATTAGGATTCTATAAAAGCCTTCATTATTGGTATAGTCTATTGCCTCCACATTGTTTTCAAGTAAAATTGCGACTTTTCCAGCGGCAATCGGTTTATCACCAAGGTCAAAGGTGTCATTTGCATTTATATCTTCATAAAGATGGCCTTCTATTCCACTTATAATGTCACATAGCTGTATGACTTCTTCCACAGATTGACAACCTTCAGCGTTGTTTTCAATTTTAATTGTTGCATTTGATAAGAAGTATTTTTGACAAATTGTCGCTATGTTACATTGTTCCAGCATTGAGTTTGATGTGATAGAAATATCAATATTACTTATTGGACTGGCAGCCTCATTAACTGTTAGGGGATCAATATTAGACAATCCAGAAATGTCAGTAAGTGAGTTGTTACCAATAATGGTAATTGGTCCATCAAGCTCTATGATGTTGCTAAACGCGTTAAGGTTTTTTAATGATTGGTTAGAGTTTATATAAATGAACTTTGTAAAAGTGACATCACTAAATCCTTGGATGAATTGCAAACTATCATTTCCGGTCATTATAATGCCATCTTCAATTGATTTAACTGATGAGAAACCGTCAATTATTTTTAATTTGTCATTTCTCCGTATCCATAAATATTGAATTGTGTCTATGTTTTCAAAACTGCTTATTGATTCCAATTCATCGTTATTTTCAATGTTTATTGATCCAATTTTTATCAATGAGTCTAAGGCACTGAAATTCTTAAGAAGTAGATTGTTTTTTATCGTCATTTCTTCTATTACTCGCACTGAATTTAAACCCTCAAAACCTGTTAATATCGCATTAGATTCAACATCTAGATCCTCGATATATAGCACCCCTTCTAGTCCTCGGAAGTCAGTTAGTTTATCATTATTGATTATAGAAAGGTTTCCTTCTAATGTATCTTTTAAGTTGATTCCCTCAAGATTAAGCAGATTGTCATTTGATAAAATAGAGGCATCTTTTCTCACCAAAATGTTCTCTAAACCAGCAAGAGTCTCAAGACTAGCATTGTGATCGA
Source organism: Maribacter sp. (assembly GCA_051275765.1). Lineage (GTDB taxonomy): Bacteria > Bacteroidota > Bacteroidia > Chitinophagales > Saprospiraceae > JAHDCE01. Next base: position 9,935 of record JBNMOV010000037.1, read on the forward strand.
TGTTCAAAGATTGAATGTCATCAGTAATTTGATTTAAACCTTCTAATGTTGTTAGACTATCACAGTAACTAATTACTAAATCTATTCCAATATTAACATTAGGTATATCACTTAATGTCGTAAGTTTTGTACAATAGCTTAATAAAAAAGATTTTCCAATTTCTTCTAATTTTGTCAATCCAGAAACGGATGTTAACTCTTTACAGTTGCTTATAATTAAATCTTCACCAATTGATTTTAAATTACCTAAACCTTCGAGTGAATTGACCTTTAGGTTATTTAACTGGACACTTTTATTCACGACTTCAAGAGCATCAAGACCTTGAAGGCTTAAAATATCAGTATTTTGTATAAGTATTCGATCAGCGGTTTTTATATTATGCAATCCATTTAGGTTGTTTAAAGATATCCCACTTATACTGAGAGATCCTTCTATTTCTATTAACTGAGATAGACCATTAAGATTAGTTATATTGGACGCTGCACTACCTGTGATACTTAGATTTCCTACAATATGAAGTACATCCTGGATGATCTGTTGCAAAATTATCTATTTCTTCTTGTGAGATAATTTGGTCCACTGAACAAGAACCTTGCCCATGAATTGAAATTAGCACTAGGAAGTTTATAAATAGCGACCATGCAATTTTAGATAGCATATCATTAGGTTTATTTTGGTTAAAATTGATACGTGTAAGTTAATTAATTGAATTGAAAATATTGTTTTAGAGCTAGATTTTTAGTGAAATAATGAAATCGTTTTATCAATGACATCTAATTGCTACTAGGAATATTGGTGCAATAGAGATTAGATTCTTATATTTTTAATAAAAAGTGATGCAATAAGCTAGAGATTATTTATGTAATTTTATCTCACAATGAAGGTTATAGTTTTCTATATTCAATTTTTCATAGCGCTGGGATTTATTTCGACATTGTCTGGGCAGAGATTTTCATGCGATGGTCAATTATTGGTAGCAACATATGATGGCTCTTCTACAACCATTTCTCGACCGATATACATACCTTTTAATCCTCCCTTTATGACGCCTTTTGTAAAGTATACGAATCAGAGTTTTGATGCGCTAGGGTTCAACTTTAAAGATAATTATATCTACGGGGTGCAAGAGAATACCAATGCAATCGTGAAGCTCAAAATTAACAATAGTTTCGAGGTCGTGGGAACAGTCTCTATTGTTGATACCTTGAAGTCAAATGCTGGCGACTGCACACCAGAGGGACTCTACTTATGTCATGATTATGCGCTCAATCAAATTTTGGTATTTGATGTTGTAGACGGATTCGAACTCCTAGAAAGGATCGATTTGTTTTGGGATCCTAGTTCATTAAATAGTGGTGAATTTAAAACGAGGATTTTCGATTTTGCTATCGATCCTAACAATCCAAATGTCGCTTATGCCTACCAAGGCACATTTGATCATCCAAGTCTTGCGCCATCAGGGACAAGCGGTTATCTCCTTCAGATCAATATTAATTTTGATGATCCTAATCTAGGTATGGTTACACCTCTGAGGGCCATCGATCAAGATGCTGTGACTCATTTGGGTGGGCTCATTTTCGATTCACAGTCTAGTTTATATGGTTTTGGAAGCTCCACCGCTGGTCTGAATCCTACTCAGAATAGATTATATTCCATAAATGCATTTGGAGGAGGAGTATCGCAAGTGTTGGTCAACTTTTCCGAAGCTATATATAGTGATGGCTGTTCTTGCCCATTTTCATTTTCATTTACTAGTGAAATTCCTCTTACAGGTATTTATTGTAATAATGACTTGAAGGCATTTACTTTAACAATTGAAAACAACGCATTTATAGCTGTGGAAGGTATCACACTAACCGATACGTTTCCTGATGGTATGATCATAGAGGAAATCTCCAGTACATTCATGGGCAATATTTCTGCGGGTACAGGATTGGGTAGTAATATATTAGAAATCTCTGAGCTGCTGATTCCTGGAAAGACAACCGTTGAGATCGAAATCAACGTTAGGACAATAGATGCTAAAGTAGGTGACGCTTATAATCAAGCTTTTTTACGAAATCTACCCGCTCGATTCGAGGGAGATATGCGATCTGATCAACTGGGTACATCGTTTATCGGTGACCCCTCTTTATATGCTGTTTGTGCGAGAGAGTTGGAAGATGTATCATGGGAAATTATTCCTCCTTCTGATTGTCTAAAAGCGAACGATGGGAAAATTATAATTTCATCTCCACAGTTTTTTGCTGGGCAGGAATTTGAAATCGGACTAAGAAATAAGATAGGGTGGGAGGAAACGATTACTCAGGTTGTTATTGATGGGGATAATTCATTCACTGTGGATTCGCTTTCTCCCGGTGATTATCAAGTTTTTAATCTTAGATCCTTGAGTGAAAATTGCAGTCTAGCTTTAGAGGATACTACTATTTTATTAGAAGCGCCTAATGATCTTTTGGTTTTGGAAGCAATAACGAACAGTCCAGTTTGTGAGGGAGAATCTTTATTGCTAGATGGTTCTGTTTCTCCGGCTGGGAGTATACGTTGGACGGGTCCTAGAAGTTTTGGCTCTGATCTATCTAATGCTATAATTGAGGATGCAGAAACGAATAGAACAGGTGAATACAGGGTTGTAGCGAAGTATGGATTCTGTTTACAAACGCAATATCTGAATGTGGATATCAAACCTAAGATAGATGTCTCTATCGCTGGCGAATCGGAGTATTGTGAAAGAGATACATTGTTGCTCTCTGCAGGAGGAGAGGGAGATTCTTTAGCGCACTCTTGGAAGGATCCGAATGGTATGCTGAGCCTTGACTCTATGCTGGTCAATTCAAATGTCAATAATGATGCAACTGGATATTATGAAGTGATCTCAACTAATGGTGCATGCTATGATACGTCGAGTATTGAAATATTAGTACTGCCGACTCCGACACTGCTTCTTGAGGATGTAATTATGACAGACTTTTGCACTCCAGTTATACTGAATCCAGTCATCACAGGAGACACTGATGTGAGCTACCAGTGGTCTCCTTCAGAAGGATTGAACTGTTCTGATTGCCCGAACCCAAAGATCCAACCATTGGTACAATCTAGCTACCAATTAAGAGTAGAAAATAGTTTTTTATGTACGGATAGTGCTAAGGTGCAGATTATTCTAGATAAGGACAAACTAGTCCATGCACCAAATGTATTCCAATTGGCTTCGACATCAGGAAATAACCAATTTGCTGTACTTCCGGGGTGTGTCGTACACTTTATACACAGTTTAGATGTTTTTGATAGGTGGGGCAATGAGGCTTTTAGAAGCATTGCAGGATCGCCAGATGATGTGCTAGGTATTTGGGATGGATTCATCGGAAGTCAAGGCGGAGGGATCGGCGTGTACATTTGGTTTGCTAAAGTAGAGCTCGTAGATGGGAGCATCCAGTACTTGACAGGGGATGTAACATTATTGGAGGAATAGGAGTTGGGTTAGATTTCCGATCGCTCAAACTGCTTACTCCTTGAAACAACATGAAGTAACGGATTGGTAATGTCAATCAGGGATAAATTGAAGTAACTACGTCAGCTCTTTTTAGGTTATCTTCCCAATTGCTTACAGTTTGATGCAAAATGTAGTAACGAATATGTATTTCAAAATAAACATAAATTGAAACAGTACCTATCGAATACTCATTAACGAACTGGCTTCTCAATCTTATCCACCAGATTTATCCATATTATTCTTTAAATATTTTTATCTTCAAGCATAGAAGATCACCTTGCAAGGTGTCAGATCAAATAATATAACCCCGCAAAATCAACCTAATGATTATTCTAGAGATCTTTATTGGACTAGTATTGGTATACTTTCTTTACAGTCTTTTCGCCAGTATAATCGCAGAACGAATCTCCCTTTTTATAGGTATGCGTGCACGAGTTTTGCGGCAGGGTATTGACAGTTTTATGAATGATGCCCACGCAAAAAGTAATATCAATACAAGTGACTTTGCAAGATGGATCAAAGACCTATTTGTTGTAGAGTCTAAAGATTTTAAGTATTCAAAAGCTGGAGAATTTTACAAAGAATCTACGATCAAGTACTTGGCTAAAATTGGCAATAATGATATTTATTCGGCAGTAGATACTAAGCCTTCCTACATTTCCAAAGAAAATTTTTTATTGACAATTCTCAATATGTTGAGTAAGAACAGCAAAGGCGTCAATGAATGGGAGAAAATAAAATTTGCCATCAAAGAAAATTCGCTTCATCTGGAGCCGCAGACCTTACAGATGTTTCAAGATTGGGTGGATCGATCAAATGATAGCTATGTCAATTTTAAAAACCTAATGGTGGATCATTTTGAAGATAGTATGGATCGAGTCAATGGTTGGTATAAGAAAAAGGTAAGACATATCTTGCTTATTGTTGGTGTTTTTCTCTGCTTGATATTCAATGTGGATACTTTTGAAATCTTGCAAGTGTTATCCAATGATCCAGACAAACGGAGTGAAATGGTGCAGCTTGCTATTGCTACCTCCGAGGCTGAAAAAGAGTATTTCGGCATTCAAAACAATGGAGGTAATTCGAATAGCAATATTGGTGTCCAAGATTCCGCTAATCAGACAAAACAAAAGTCCAACATAAATACGGAACCCTCAGATCAAGACAGCATAGATCAAGGTAGAATAAACAGAATAAAAGCTAGCTATGATGAAACAAATGCATCTATAAATAAAACGATCAGTATACTAGGAACAGGTTGGGTTTTTCCATATTCATTAAATACGAAAAACATTAAAGTTACGGATGTAAATGAACTAGATAAATATTTCAATGCAGAAAAAGTTTTCAAGAAAAATAGTTCGATAACTGACTTCAATAAAGAATTCAAGATTGATTTCCACTCTATTCAATCTTACTCAAGCAAAGATAACCAGTACGTAATCTCTGGAGAAACAAAGACCTCTTTTTTAGATAAGCTGATATTCGTAGCTGGTTCTAGTCTTCCATGGAAAAAGAAATTTTGGGGCTTTATGATAACAGCTTTTGCCCTTACACTTGGTGCTCAATTTTGGTTTGATTTATTAAAACGACTGATCTCAATCCGAGGTGTTGGTGAAAAACCAGAGGAAAAAAAGACTAAACCAAGAAATAAAGATGCCAAAATCTTAAAAACAAATGGACTAAAACCACTTACCTCTGATCCTGTTCAAGTTGCTTACTTAAATAATTTGGGCAGCTGGGAAAAAATGGATGGTTTTGTCTCTGCCAATATCGCAATAAATGATCAAAATATAAGAGGTGTAAAAATCATAGCGGAAGCAGGAAAGGTTAAGTCTCAATTGGGAGAAGCTGTAATAGTTAAAATAAAAAAGGAAAAAATATCTGTTCCCCTCTTCTTTGAAATTGGAGTGAAAGGAAACCTAGGGGCCGCAGCTGCAGCTACTCCAAAACCTAATCCGAATGCAATTAGACAGGAAAGTTCTACTACAGGTTGGGGGTCAGTGGCGGGTTTAGTATTTTTCCCAAAGCTAGGAAAGAATGTAGCTCTATCCTGTGGGCATGTTGTTAGATTTGAAAAGTCTCCATTTTTAATAAAGGGAAATCAAAAGATTATATTTCAAGATCCCAAAACGGATAAACAGGCGGAATTTGGTAATGTACAAAACCTTGTTTTGTCTTCTTTTTGTGATGCAGGTGTCATCGATATGGCTGCAAATGTAGACAGTAGTTTATTCAAAAAAGTAGAAACTAATAGGTCATTGACCGCTTCTGATGAAAACAAAACAGAAGTAGTCATATTAAAATATGAAAATAGAAAATCAATAAATGAAAATAAAAAACCGTCAATAGGCACGGTGATCAATACGGGAATGTATTATTCCTTCAATGATTTTCCATCCAACACCAAGCGATATTACAACCTATTTATGATGAAAGGGAAAGAAAATGAAGCGCTAAGTGCTCCAGGTGATTCGGGATCTCTTATTAGAATAGCAATAAAAAAGGATCAAGATCCTAATAATACAGATGTTGAGAAAGAAGTAGCTGTTGGTATTTTGGTAGGAGGGGCTCTTATTAATGGAAATCCATACTCATTTGGTATTAATATAACCGATGTCTTCGCAATCCTTCAAGTGGAAAAATATAACTCAAACCTATGAAAAACCTGATCATTCTTATAGTATTTATGGCAACTACTAATTTGTCGATAAGCCAATCCCAACATACATGGGATGGCACAAAAGATACTTCTGTTATCATTTCATCCAATGAAACAATCACTTTCCAGATTGATTATGAAGATGGTTTATCTGTAGGAGGCGATGCATTATTAAATTCTTGCTCTCCAGGACAAATACTTACAGCAGAAAGAAAAGGAATAAAATTGGTAATAAGCCTATGCAACCAAATTGATACTTTTGATATGGGGCCTGGCTTTGTTAAAATTAAAAATGACAATCAAAAATCTATCACAATTAATCAAGGTGAAGATAGCGAGGACCCAGCTCCTGTAAGGATTAATCCTGGTGAGCTTGAACGAAACTTATACATGGATGCATACACACTTTCTTATGGGGCATCTGATGTGAAGAAAGATTTAATGAAGATTTGGAATATCAATCCAACTACCAATAAGTTTTTTGAAGGAGCTGAGTTTAGTAGCTTGTTTAGTGAAGGAGCGGATCTTGCAGAGGACAAGAGTTCAGGGATTTTAGGATTTAATGCTACAGCAATTGCTGATGGCTTTGCAAAATTTTTGGTTTCAAGAGTGAAAAAAGAAATGGCTATTTCGTTCTTCAACGGTCTCAAGAAAAAGATAACAGGTGATGAATTTAAAGATGCTCAAGTTTTGTTTTCATCTACTTATTCAACATTGGATTTGATTGATGAGAAAATCTATGATCTCGATACTTATTTACCCACACTTAAACAGAGTTTCGAGTATGATGTTGAAAAACTTCCAAAAGCTTTTTCTAGCGTTATAAAAGACAGTACCTCACAAATAAGCAAATTACTAGACAAAGAAAATAAGGAATCACGCTTTACCGTTTCTTCTATTCTTGATTTTGGAATTGAAATCAAAGAGGAAAAACATATTGGAAGAGCTTTAGCCGATTTAGATATTGATAATAACCCTTCAAGGGAGAGTGCGGATTTAAATTATTTAGGATCTCTTCAAACTTTACAGTTATTCTCAGAAGCAATGAGAGATACATTTCAAAACAAAGAGGATCCATATTGGTTGAGCCAAGAAAAACTGGACACATTGATTAAAAACCCGAAATTTTTAAAATGTTTCATAGGACTTATTAATCAGAAAGCCATAAAAGAGAACATTACTTTTAAAACTAATAGACTTACAAAGTTACTGAATGCCAGTGTCTCAGATGTAGAAAATATTGAAAAAATTATAACGGACTTTTTTAATGTTTCAAAAGAGATCAATAAAATAAATAATAATGAAATTAAAAGTTTGTCCATAGATGAGACGCGTATCGCATACATCGAATACTTCCAATTGTCCGACAAAATTATTTCGGTAATCAAACCGATCAATCATTTTACCAAAATGATGACTGATGAAGAAGTAGAAGGAATCCTAAATTTGAGTAAGCATAGCGTTGGGCTTGCAAAAGGTATAGCTGTTAAGCAATATAGCGTAGGCTTGCTGCACCTTTCAAGTATATTGACGGAATTAAACAATAAGAAAGGAGTCCTAAACCCTATCTTGTCCATTGTTGGCAAACAAGGAATGTTCATTGCGCAAGTAGCGGAAGCGGATAATTCAAATCAAGTTTCAGCTATTATCGAAAATTTCGCTGCCCCAATTGGTTCATGGAGAGATAAAAGAACTGCCAAATGGAATTTTGCATTCGATTCATATGTAGGAGCAGGGGGATATTTGATGGATAAGGATGGCAAGTCAACATTAAACGCTTCCGTTCCCACTCCGATAGGATTTTCGCTCACCTCACCTTTGCTTTCCAACAACTTTACAATTATGACGAGCATAGTGGATTTAGGGCCAATAGTAGCCTTCCGGTTTTTGGATGGTGACACGGAGATTTCGAATATTTTCCTTAGGGAACTAGTCGCCCCCGGTATTTTCTTATCTTGGAATATTGATAAGACCATCAACAGAGATTTTTTACTCAAGTTCAATGTTGGCTATCAGCAATTTCCTCTTTTAGATAAAGTCAATGCAATGAGCAATACTGTTTCACTTACTAAAGAATCCGGATTTACAGCCAGTATAAATGTGAATGTACCCATTATGACTTTAATTAATCAGAAGAAGTGATCAGGAAGAAGTGATCAGGAAGAAGTTAAAGATTTGATCAACCATTCTTTAGTGAAAACTGTCAATTTTGTTTTGTCTAATAATACTTTACTGGATTACTGGGTTTTTGTGCATATTGTCAGTCGCCAAAGCCGCTAATTGTCGAACGAAAGTTCATGTAAGGGGTTATATTGATCTAGCAGAAATAGATGGATATAGGAAAAGAAATGCCTATCGATAATTAACTATCTTAGCGTGCAATAGTCAGATTTAATATTAAAATGGTACTATATGGATTCGAATCAGAAAGCAAAGTTAAGAAGTACACTATTTCGCCATCTTGACGGTATTGTCATCTCCCCATCTGCTTACTCCTTGAAGCAACATGGAGTAACGGACTATTTATTAGAGCAT
>JBNMOV010000038.1:0-18204 GCA_051275765.1 Maribacter sp.
TTTTGGCTTGATAGTAGGCTCGAAAAATAAGCAACGCACAATAACCGGAGGAAAATTAAACACAAAAGGAGACTTTAACCTACCATACATCAAATATGGTCTTCAGGCAGAATTGGGTTTCAGCTACTTTACTGTGATTTATAAACTGGAATTGAGTCCGTTTTTTATACCCGCACAAGATGCTGGGTATAGGTTGCAAGCTATGACCATTGGCGTGAGATTGATTCCTTATTTTTAGAAAGAAAAAACAGAACTATTGCTAAAACCTAGTGGCTTCTTCAGCTCTGTAAACCAAGCGAGTTAAAAACTCGCTGACCCTGCGACATAGAAAAGAGTTGTCACGCAATAGGCGTGATTCTATGTCGAATCTGTTTCTTATTTTTGACAACCTACAAGAAATTAGAATATTATACGCAATTGAATAATGTATTTCGTATTGGATATGTTACTCATTTTGTTGAGAACGAGGCACAAAACGCAGGCGATGCCTTAGCATCAGCGAGTATTTGTAACGAAGTAATCAGCTAAAGGAGTCCATTTATATACGAAAGTTATTATTCAATTGCGTATAAGAACCCTGAAGATTTGATCATCAAGTTGCACTGTACAAAAACAATCCAAACAAAACTCACCTTACCAATATCTATTTCGCAATTACAACTTTTAGCAATAAAAAAAACGAAACAACCTCGTGTTTAATAAAACAACAGAACTTTCAACGCATCCTGTAACAGGTGATATATATGTTATTTTTGAAGATCCTGTTGATGGGCTACGTCACTTAGGTAAGGATATTCAGTAGTAAGCAATTTAAGATAAAAATTCACCAACAAAAAAAATTCATTTCATAAGTTACTGATAATCAGTATTCATTATTTGGTGTTTTATTTATAAAAATTGAGAGAACTACTTTAATAATTCATACTAAAATAAGAATACCCCGTTTTTGAAGCTTTTTGCTCAAAAGCGGGGTATTTATTTCATGTTCAAAAAATAAATATTTATACCAAACAAAAAATAGGAAAATATAATAATTTGATAATGACCTATTTAATAGGTACAACTGAACTTCTTGTTTGATTCATAACAATACTTTTCCTACTACTGAATATCCCTAGGTAGCGTTATTTTAGCTACAGGAGCCATCACAGACCTTGGAGATATGGGAGGACAGTTTGCAGGAATTATTTTTGATGCATCAGGTAATCTTTTTTCTATAACTGGTGATGGTGCTTCGCCTTCATCTACGCTATTTGGTAGTTTTGCTTGTACATCTCCAATCACTGCTACTATTTCCAATGATGATGCAGATGGAGATGGCACGCCAGACATCACAGACCCTTGTGATTGTACGGATCCATTGAATCCTGACCCAGCAGTTGTTACAGGACCAGGTGGAGGTGAAGTTTTCCATGAATTGGTTACCGTTACTTCTGGTATTGGAGAAACATGGAACATGGATGCTACGACTATTGGTGCATTGGATGCGACAGGTGCTGCTTTGACTTTACCTGCTGCCATGACAGAAATAACACCAGGTGTCTATACCTTGGATTTCTATCATGAGATAGCTGTTGGTTATGCTGGCGATTTCAGTAATGGAACAACTACCTTGAATATTGCTAATACTTGTACTGCTACTTGCTCTTCAGTACCTACATTGGACGAATGGGGATTAATCATCCTTACTTTAGCTCTATTGAATATTGCTTTAGTATTTGTAGTGAGAAGAAAAAGAAAAATTAGCGTGGCTTTATCATAGCGACTATTAGAGATCATTCTAATCTTCAAGATGGATGATGTGAAGAAATATTCGGATACTAATCCATATCTCTTCCGCGCATTTCCATTGCAATGTATGAATCCCAACTAAAAAAGCTCCTTGGAATCCAAGGAGCTTTTTTTAAAATTGGTCAGATATGTTTCCTACATCAAACCTAGGATCTTAGCATATTTCAGCATTTCTCCTTGGTTAGTTACCTTTATTTTTCCCATCATGAATGCCATCATAGGATTTTGACGACCTTCTACTACGTCCATTAGGTCAGCACCTTTAGCTTTAACCACACAGTTGGCTTCGCCTTGTAGGCCTTCCTCTATAACAGCTTTACCTTCATCGATTTTCAAAGTGTATTGACCTCCATCATCGCCACTTAAGTCGAATTGAAAATTAGTAGTTAATCCTTCTATTGCTTCTGGAGATACCTTAGCTGGTAATCCTATTAAAAATTCCTTCGCAGTCATTGTAGCGTCGATTTTATTATCCCAATCTGTATAGGATTGGTATTAGTTAGTGAAAATTCGATTGCAAATATAAGATTTTACTTATGGATTTGCAATAAATAATATAATGCTTATACTTGGTGTATTATAAAAACGGAAAAAACCGTTGATTCTTGAGAATCAACGGTTAAAGTAAGAGGTTTGTTCTATAAACAATTATTCCTTGATTAGCTTTTGCATTTTTTTTCTGTTACCGTCGTCTAGAGATAGCGTATATACGCCATTGGCTAGGTGACTCATTTACAATACAAAGACTCTATTTTTACATATTTTCTTGTTTTTTCTTCAAATATCTCATAATTCCTGCCACGCTCATCCATGATGGATTAGCCGCTTCGTATTGTCCTAAATGAATATCGTTTTTTACGCCATGTGTTATGAGTTCGTTTCTAGTCATTTCTTGGAATAGTGGAGTGATTTCATTCTGCGGAGTATTGGCTTCATGATAAGGTGTCATCCAATTAATCCAAGAGCTGAGTCGCTCTCCTAATTGTTCTAAATGGCTAGAAGGATTCGTCACTAATCCATAGTGCGTGAGGTACATATTTTGAATATCCAAGGATTGTAACAATACTATAGATTGCTGCCAATCTTCCAAATTAATATCTGGTGGAGGGCATGGAGGAACAACCGGACCTCCATTAATTTTCACACCACCTACATCTCCAGAAAAAATACTATCTCCCACTTGCCAAGCAATATGATGCACTGCATGACCTGGCGTATGCCAAGATTTAAAATCAACATCTCCTATTGAAATCGTTTGTTCATGTTCCACCGCGATCAACAAATCCGCTGGAATGGCTTTCATATCTCCCCAAAGTGTATCCATCATATCTTGATAGATTCGCTTAGCAGAGGACATGAGCTTACTAGGATCATGGAGATGTTTGTAGCCTCTTTCATGGACATATATTTTAGCTCCTTGCTCTGCGAACCACCATGCAGCACCTGCATGATCGAGATGTATATGCGTGAGAAATACATGTTTGATATCTTCTGGCTGATAACCATGTTTCTCTATGCCAGCTTTAAGGCTTTTAAAGGTAGAAAATGGTCCCGTTTCTACTAGTACTGGTCCTACTGATGTTTCTACTAAAAATGCTGCTATGACATCTGATTGATCATAGAATTTCAAGTCGATTATTTTGATGTTTGCCATCCTGTTAGATATTAAGATATTAAGATTTAGAGATAAAATCTATTTTTCAAAATGTTGAAATTAATATCTACTAGAAAGGAAGTGTCATTAGGTTTTCTAAATAGACTGAAACCATGGATGGTTTCAAGGCGATGACTGCTATAATTCCATATACTGCTCCAAAGATATGAGCTATATGATTGGTACCATCGTTTGTATTTTTATTGTGTGCATAAGTTTCATAACCTAAATAAAGCAATCCTGCTACAATGGAATAAATAGGAATAATGCCATATAAATAGATAGGTACCCAAGGAAAAAAGAGCATATAAGCAAAAATAATTGCAGAAACTGCTCCAGACGCTCCTGCTGAACTCATATAAGGATTGTTCTTATGCTTTTGAAAAAAAACTAAGTCTGAGAAAATAATGCCAGCTATATAAAATAATAGATACACAACAGGACCTGTGACAGGTCCAAAATATACTTCGCTGGAAAAAATCTTTTCTATCATCCCCCCAAACTGGTAAAACACAAACATATTGATACCTAAGTGCCACCAATCTCGATGAACTAATCCAGAAGTAATCCATCTATAGTACTGCTTTTCTTTCTGTACAGAAAAGGGATGATGGACTAGTTTAGCTTTGAGTGCCGGATTATTGAAACATTGATAAGAAACAGCTATGGTAATAATGAGAATAATAAGTGTTACGGACATATTGTATTTTTTATAACTAACGTTTGGTCAACCTACAAGGTTTTCTAAACGTGAAATGAAAAACGAACTTTAATTTAGCTTCATTGCTTAACTTAGTGACTGATGTTACGCAAAAGTAATTTTATAAGTTTGATTCAGTGCTGTCCAGCACCTTATTTCTGTTCTTTTGGGGCTCTCCCGTACTTTTTTTCATTGATAAAAAAAGTACCAAAAAAATCTAGACCCGATGGATTTTTTAACGTTCAAAAAGCACATGAAATCCTAAACTGTATAAACTCGCTTTTTTAGCAATTTTCACTTTTGGTTTCATTGCTTATTTGGCTACATTTCCTTTATAAGTGAAACGAATTCAATAACCTGAGTTATTCGTGATGATAAGGCTCATTTCCAATGATGGAATAGGCCCTATATAGCTGTTCCACAAAAAACAGTCTGACCATCTGATGTGAAAATGTCATTTTGGATAAGGATAATTTAGCATTGGCACGAGCATAAACAGCATCTGAAAAACCATATGCACCTCCAATAATGAAAATGATATTCTTGCCAGAAGGCATCAGCTTGTTTTCTAGATAACTGGAAAACTCTTTGGAGGTAAACATTTTCCCTTTATCGTCGAGCAAGATGACAAAAGGCGATTTATCTATTTTCTTCAGAATAGCTACACCTTCTTTTTCCTTGATTTGTGCTTCTGATAGGCTTTTGGCATTCTTAATATCAGGAATGATGGTGATACTAAAATCGCCATAGCGTTTCAGTCTTTTTTCATAGATAGCTACTCCTGTTTTGAGATAATCAAAAGCAGTTTTACCTACTACCTTGAGTTCTATTTTCATTTTCGCAAGGTAAGTAAAAAACAAAAGAGTACAAAAGCATATCACTCTTGTACTCTTTCATTTTAAAAATCAATTCCCTAACCAACTCTTCATTACTTCCCTTTACTGAAATGTAGTTTCATCCCTTCATGAGATCCTATAAATCCTAATTTTTCGTAAAACCTCATCGCTTCTGGTCTTTTTTTATCCGTAGTTAATTGTATCAGATGTGCACCTTCTGTTCTTGCTTTTTCAATCGCCCATAAAAACATTTTTTCACCTAAACCTAATCCTCTTTTGTCACTTCTTACCCTTACGCCTTCTACTTGAGCACGACTTCTTCCTCTATATGTAAGATATGGAATAAAAGTAAGTTGGAAAACACCAACCACTTCCTCTTCTAACTCCAACACCATTAAATATTGATTGGCATCCTCTGTTATTTTTTCAAATGCATTGATATATGATTGCTCCACAGGATCGCTAGAAATTTCTCTTGTCTGACCAAGTTTATCTTGGGCGAGCATTTTTACAATATCTACAAGATCTTCTTTTTCTGCTTTTCTAAATTTCATATGAAAATACTTTTATAAAAGTTGTTTTAGAGCGTAGAGGAAATAATTTCCTGCGTCAATTCAAGTAGTTTATTTATTGCCTGCTCGCTAAAATGATTCAATGATATAATGGAAATATATCAAATTTATAGTAGATAACATTAAAATCAATCATAGCTGATGCCAATAGTATTGTACTTCGTACAAAATAGACTAACTTTATACTCTGGTAAGTACTAATTCAAATTAAATTATAGTTTATAATGGTCTCTTTTTAAACTACTTTTCGTTTCAAAAATACTCACTACGCTATGGCGTAGCTCCGTTTTTTGTGCCTCAATTAGCTTAAAAATAGCCTCATTCTAATCCTATATATAATTTTGACTTGATACTTACGTAATTTAACTAATGCGTTTGTATTGGATATAAATCCAAAGAATTGATTTGTTATATATGGAATGTCCTGTTTGTAGAAATAAAAAAATCTCCCCTTTTGCTACACATTGTTCAGTATGTGATACTGATATAATCGCCTTTCCCTTATTAGAAGATTTAGAAGAACAGTCTATTGCTGTGCTGAAGGACAAGATTTCTCTGGAAGGAGAATTAACTGCCTTAGAGCAGCTAAGGAGGCGAGATAAAACTCGATATCGCAAAAGTCTGAGTAGGATGTATTGGTTTTTGTTTTTGCTACCGTTATTTTTCTTTGTCTGTGGAAAAAGAAATTTAATGAAGGAAGATACTACAAGAGTGGAAGCACTACAAAGTGATAACCAATCCTTAGAAAACAAGAACCAATCCTTACTAAAAAGGATAGAGGAATTAGAAAGTAGAGAGTTAGTGATTCAGGAAGAAGTGATTCATGTGATACAAAAAGGAGATAATTTATCTGTATTAGCAAAAAAATATCTACAAGATGGATCTAAATGGAGGACATTGAATACATTAAATCCAGATATAAGAGATTATAAAAAGATGATCCCAGGAGACACTATCCTCATCAAATTGAAATAAGAGCTCGTTTAAAATTGACTTTTAGAGATAAAAACAGTCAATTTTTTAATTAAACGAAGCACAAAAAACAGCGTTACACCGTAGCGTAATGAGTATTTTTGGAACGAAGTGTAATTGAAAAATAGGCGTTTTTAGCCCAAAGTATTAAATTTAAACAAGCTCTAAACCTATGGTAGAAACAATAGATAAGATAAGGCAACAAGTTTCCAAGTTATTGATTAAAATAGCAGAACTCAGTCGTTCGTTGAAAAAGAAGGGTGAGGAACATACTCAGTTTCTAGAAAAATTGGCATTAAAAATAATCGAGCGAAAAGATATTCTAGAAACGATAGAAAATCCAACAAACAATACTAAAGCTGAAATAGATAACTTAGATAATTTATTGAAAGAATTGGATGTGACTATTCTTTCTGCTCCTTTGGATAAGTTAGCTGATTTTATTAAAATAGTAGCTACGCAAAAAGAACCTAAAAGGAGTAATGGCGTTATAATAGACGTAAGCAAAAAGGGTTATTTGAGAAACGATGAGTTATTGAGACCTACTCATGTGATTATAGTTAAAAACGATTAATAGTTATAGCAGATATGCTAACGAAGGATATGGAACAGATGAAAATGATGAAACCAACATTTAGGCAATTCTTGAAAAGATTCCCTGAAGTAGAATTACCTATTACATTAACAGAAGAAAGCCACTTGGAATTCAGTAGGAGAAATCCGCCACTGCCACAGGAAATGATTCATGAATTCATTCATACGATTGAAGAATCAGAATTTGATGAATTTACAGAATTTATTCCTTGTATTAAACTTCCTAAGACAGATGGATTTAATGCCATTATTTATTGGCGTGCAGGACTGATGAACTATGAATATACATTGGCGACTTTTACAGAAAAAGGTCAATTCATAGAAAAAAAGGTCATCGCAGGAACTAAAATTCATGATGGATCGTTAGTAAGGTCAGTCGCCACAATAGAAGATGATTGGCTGATTTATATCGTATTAGGAAAATCAGATCCTAATGAGGAAACATTCACAGCCATCGACAGTCGCTCCTTCAATATGGAATTACTCGCCACAGGGGAAATTATTACAGTTTAGAATTCAGTATTAAATTTCAAATTCAATTTCCACATATTATCAATATTTATTTTGATTATAATACGTTATTAATATACGTATTGTCCCTGTGATACCATAGATAAAAAATTGCGGGCATTGTGGCATACTTCTCGTAGAAACGCAATCTTTTGTGTTTCTACGAGAATATATTTTTAACATTAATAATTTACAATACATTTTAAACATTACGAACATTTCAAACCCCACCACAAAAACAACAACGTTACCCAAAACAACTTTACAAATCAACATTATGTCTAATAGAAAGAAAAAAGCAGGAAAAAGTATAAAAGGGCAAAAACTCCCACCAAAAGAATTGAAGCGACACATCATGTTGCTCTTCAAAAGACACCCAAAACACCGTTTCAACCCAAAACAAATCATCAAAAAACTGAAGATAGACAACTATTCACCCGCTGTACAGGATGTTCTTAAAGGATTGGTTAAAGACAACCAACTCATAGACATGCAAGACAACAAGTACGGCTTGAACAAGTATACCACAGATAATAACAATGTAAAATCCTACGAAGGAATCGTAGATAAGACTCGTTCTGGAGCAGCATATGTCTGTTCAGAAGAATTGACAGATGATGTATTTATTACACCCAAAAACATGAATTCTGCACAAGATGGCGACAAAGTAAGAGTCGTGATTACTCGTATAGCGAAAAGTGGTAGAAAGCCAGAAGGCGTTATTACAGAAGTATTGGAACGCTCATCAGATTCCTTTATTGGCTCAATTAGTATATCATCAAAATTCGCTTTCGTTATTCCAGATGGAGAAGGTAGTTCTACAGATATTTTCGTGCCATTGCGAGATATAAAAGGAGCTAAAGATGGCGACAAAGTTGTCGTGAAAGTAGTCGATTGGTTGGAAGGAGAAAATAAAAGTCCAGTAGGCAAGGTTTCTACCGTACTGTCTGGAAAGAACGCTAGTGATTTAGCCATGAAGACTATTTTAGTCAATAATGGTTTTGACTTAGTGTTTCCAGATGACGTCGTGGCAGAATCTGAGGAATTGGATACGACGATGTCAGAAGATGAAATCGCTAAGCGACGAGACATGAGAACAGTCACGACCTTCACGATAGATCCAGATACTGCAAAAGATTTTGATGATGCTTTATCTATCCAATGGTTAGAAAATGGTCATTGCGAAATAGGTGTGCATATCGCTGATGTAGCACATTATGTTCGTCCAGGAACAGCATTAGATAAGGAAGCGTTTTTCCGTTCTACTTCTGTTTATTTGGTGGATAGGGTTTCTCCTATGTTGCCAGAAAAACTGTCTAACGGATTGTGTTCTCTCCGTCCTAATGAAGATAAATTCACGTTTTCAGCTGTCTTTGAATTTGATAAGAATGATAAGATTGTCAAGCGTTGGTTTGGTCGTACAGTGACGCATTCTAACAGACGATTCACTTATGAGGAAGCTCAAGAAGTGATCGAAACGGATGAAGGTGATTTCGCTAATGAAATCAAAGTCATGAACCGTTTGGCAAAAAAACTTCGTGTAGAAAAATTTAAGAATGGAGCAATTTCATTTGAATCTGCTGAAGTAAAATTCAAGCTAGATGAAGATGCCAATCCTATTTCTGTTTACACCAAAGAACGGAAAGATTCACACATGCTAGTAGAGGATTTCATGCTATTGGCCAATAAGGAAGTGGCTCGTTTCATGTTTGAGAAAGGTAAGGAAGACAAAAATGAAATTCCATTCGTTTATCGTGCTCACGATTCTCCTGATCCAGGAAAATTAGCAGATTTTGCTTTATTTGCATCCAGTTTTGGTTATACAATGGATATGTCTTCTCCTAAAGGGATTACAAATTCATTCAATAATCTAGCGAAAGATGCTAGAGAAAGAAACGAACTTAAAGTCCTAGAGCCATTAGCGATTCGTACGATGTCTAAGGCAGAATATACGAGCAATAATATTGGTCATTATGGACTAGGCTTTGAATATTATACACACTTTACCTCACCTATTCGTAGGTATTCTGATGTATTAGTGCATCGTATTTTAGCGAAAAATCTGACTAAGATTACTCGTTGGAAAAAGGATGAACTAGAGGAACAATGTAAGCATATTTCTAAGCAGGAACGTAAAGCGATGTCGTCTGAGCGTGAATCTGTGAAGTATAAGCAAGTTCAATTTATCAAGAATCAAATCGGCGAAACCTTTGATGGTATCGTATCTGGAATGATCGATAGAGGGCTTTTCATAGAAATCATCGAGAATAAATGTGAAGGTATGATTCCTTTCAGTACCATGAGCGGACGATATACGATCCAAGAAGGTAGAATGTCTGCGAAAGCGGTAGGTTCTGATGAACTCATCAAAATGGGTGATGTCATTAAGGTCTTGGTCGTGAGTGCAGACTTGGAGAAGAGACAGATTGAATTGAAGATGGTGGAGGATTAAGAATTATTAATTGATTGGAGTGATTGATGATTGAAAAATCATTCTATTAAAACCGCCCTTGAAGCTTTGCTTCGAGGGCGGTTTTTTTGTTGCTGCTAGGCGGATTTTTCAATCATCCATGAATTCCTATCTTCCTTTACTATAAATACTAAAAATAGGAATATCTACTGCTAGAAAAAAACCTACTTTAAAACCTCTAGCTTCTGAAACATTGAATTGTGAATTACTTACTTTTCTTAGATTAGGTCCCATCTGTGCACCAAAACCTAATGCGATAGGAATATCTCCTCCCATTCCATATACGATATAGCCACCTGGAGAAAATACATTACCAAAAGTGAGTTCTGGCAGGTCGCCAAAATCGTTGTCATTCAAGCGATAAGTAGCTAATGCACCTACGTCTATAATAGGAATAAATAAACTGACAGATCCTCCCCTACCAAAACCTTTGCTGATAGAAATTCCGATGGGCGTGGCAGGAGCGACATAAGAAGCTGTATGTGAAGTAGAGTCTGTGAGCAAAGTTTCAGAACCACCGCCTATTCCCATATAGGAATTGATGGAGATATCGAAACTGGCGTGTTTTTTCTTGGACGAACCGCCTACTGGCATAGCGTGGCGTTCTATCACAGCCTTGGCTTGTTCTGGAGTTTTGGCTTCGGCTACTTCTGATGCAAATACGCCATATTTCATAATAACTTTAGCTACTTTTTTATTGTCTTTTATTGGCAATAAGGTAATGGCTTTGGTCAAGTTCATGATGGCGGAACTGTAGTTTTCTCGTTTCAAATCAAAACCCATTTCGCCTAGTGTACGAGTGAGAGACATGAAATGATTTATCGTTTGATGGAAAGTGTCAATTTCCATATTACCATTAGCTATACTTTCTTTTTTTATTAGATTTTCAACAAAGGATAACTTGTTTTCCAATAAATCAAAAGTACTCGTAAATACCTTATATCTGATTTCCATTCGTAAAGAATCAGAAAGTCCTGTCTGATTTAATTCTGCTTTATATCCTTTAAATGTTTCTCCTAATGTGATGGTATGTCGCAATGTTTCTGCGACTTTAAATCTATTTTCTGGACTGAATATCTGCGACATAGAAATACCATTTCCAAATTCCAGATGTTTGATTTTTTGATATTGTAATCCACAATAAATAACGAGTGCATCATCATTTTTAAAAATGGTATTGACTTGATCTCTTACTAAAAACATCTGGTCTGTATCAACAGCTCTAAGCGATTGTACGATTTCATTTGCTATCGCCAATGATGCCTTAATGTCATTTATTTTATCATTATTAAAAACAATATCACTTTGTATATATGCGTCTTCCCCTAAGTATTGAAAAATATCAAAAATATTAATTTCTTCTTCCAATAGCATATCTGTCAACTCAAAAGCATCAGCCATTGTATATTTTATTTCTGGATAGTTATCCAAAAATTCTTCTTTGCCAATAAGATATGTTCTGGAATGACTAGGAAGTCCTTGCATGTCTTTTACAAATCCTTCTCGCAATTCATTGATGTATATATTGAACTTATAAACATCTTTATCCACATTTCCTAAGATGACGCTAGTTTGAGGAAATAGTGTTGCTAAGTCTTCATATTTCTCCATTTTTTTCTTAAAATCCCTAAAAAATGCAGCACTCAATTCCTGCTTGAATCGCTCTACGATAAAGATTGTCAACCCTTTAGCGAAATTATCGAATACCATTCCACCACCGCCAGCAGCCAAATTCCCCAAACCTTCCAAATCTTCCTTATTAAAAGTAGAATTACTATTCATCGTATTCACGATCTTAATAATACTAATGGAATCGCCCATGAACGGATTATCTCTAAAGCCTGCTGCTATGTCTATTTTTGCAGTAGGATCATCAAGATTAGGAAAGGCGTATCTTGCTAATATTTCAGTAATTTCAGAATTATCTTCATCTCCTATTTCTACTTCCTTGCTCGCCCTATCTAGACTTTCAAATAGTAGATTAGCATCCATGACAGCATTTTGTGCCGTCAAGACTATCACCGATGTGAATAATAAGGATAGTATTAAAATAATGGATTTATAGTGTACAATCATTGTATGATTATTTTAGAATCTGTTAGCACTTAAGTACTTTTTTAAAAAAACAGCAATTACGAAACAGTAGAATCATCTATTAAATTCAAAAAAGTAAAGGTATCATTATCAGGAATAAAGTCTTTATAAAATCTACTGACTTCCTTTTTTAAGTCTATAAAAAAAGCATTTTTATCTACTTTAAAGTCAGGGTTTTTACTTTTTTCCTCATTTATTTTCAATGCTGCCAATCCTACAAGAATAGGAGTAGCATAACTACATGACATGGTCGTATTATGATCGATATTTTCTTTATTTTTTACTACAGATATCGTACTTTTTTGTAAAATATAATCTACTTTTTCGTTGATTATTTCATTCCTGACAATCGTATTTGGTGATGCTAATTTTGTCTGTTCCAATACTGCAATCGTTTGTAAGGAAAAAAAGATACTAGGAAAAGTCAAGTTACCTACATAATCCAATAAGGTAGAATTATTTTTTAATGCCCAAAACCAAAGTGTATTTTTTTGCTCTATCTTCTGTAGCAAAGCAACTGGCAGGCGGTTATTTTTCGAATAGTTCACGCTGACAGAAACCACATCTATATCCATAAGGGAAATAATCCATATCGCTCTCTCAAAAAAAGGTTTGGATTGCCTAGCGAATGTTCCTCCATTGGTTTTTTCTTTGTGACGATACACATTGAATAAATGGAAATTCGCTTTGGGAATCAAACCCATTATTTCTTTATTACTGGCATTTGATCCCATAATACTCAAACAAGCTGTGCCATGTGATTTAGGAAATACTTTATCTTTTCCATCTAAACTATTCACAAAACTTTCATCTTGCAAATCTGATTTTTTATCATAACGAGAGTGGCTCATATCATAGGTCTTCACATTAATATCTTGAAAACTTTCATGCTCCAGATTAAAGCCTGCATCTAAAATAGCGATATTCAAGCCTTCTCCTTGATGCTCAAACCATGAACTAGGAATCTTACCTCCTCTCTTCATTTTTTCATTCCAATCAAATGTCTTTCCTGGCAAAACAGGAGAAGGTGCTGGTTCTATCGTGCCATCAGAAATGGCTTCTGCTTCTTTTAGTGTGGTAGTTGCTCCACCCCAATACCACCAACCATTCATGTCTTTTAGCCACTTGCTACTTTTGATCATGAATTTTTTGGATGTTCCATCGCCTATAGAAAACGTTAACTCTTTTTCAAAAGTCACTCCATCCACTTCTTCTGTAATAGGGATTTTAGCATTTTTATTGATAGAACCAATAAATGCAATGCGTCTAATAGAACCTATTACAGGTAATTCTGCATGAAAACCTATGGAATGTTCTATGGTAACGGTTTTGATCATGGGAAAGTAGTTTAATTTTTTCCTTATATAAATATAGACAAATTGTTGTTATACCAAATTGATTTATAAAGTCACATTGGATTTACTTAAGAATTTGAGTGAGTACTAGGCAAAAAACGCAGGCATAGCTGTAACTATGGCGAGTATTCTTAACGACACAACTGCTTAAATTCTTGGAATTATACGCGAAAATTATGATTAAAATTGGGTACAGTAACTATCAACGCAAATGAATTGCCAATAGGAACGTATGTTTACACCTTATTCGTAGATGGTAATCAACTAGAATCTAAGCAAATGATTCTAGTTAAATAAACACTGAATATACTAATTAGTAGCAACTTATAATCTATAAAATTATTCAATATAAACAAAAATCCCGAATTTTCACTTACTGAAAATTCGGGATACTTTATTGAAATTCGTTTATCACTATTACGCTTCTGGCGTAGGCGTAGGTTTAGGTTTAGGTTTTCTTTTTGATTTAAAGATTTCCTTCACATCTTTGTCCTTCATAAAGCTATGTTCCTTGAAAACTAGCACAGTAAACTTCTTCATACTTTGGTAATCTCCACCACGCTTATCTGTATATTGCTTCAATAGACGCTTGATATACTTCAAGTATAACATTTTGATACTTTGGTTAAAGGATTCGTTTCCGAATATATTCATATAAGATGCGAATATCTTGTGCATCTCAAACCAAGTAGCAAAATCCGTCACTTCTAAGTTATTCATCAATGTACGGATGTAAACCAAGATAGATTGACGAACAGCAGAGTTGTTATCAGAAAGTCCATCATTAGATTCGTGGAATCTCTTCACAGCAGTCATTACTTCATCATTCATATATCCTTTGCTATGAACAGAGTTGATAGTATTATAAAAATTAAGAATACCATCTTCATGACTTTCATCCAATAATGCACTGAATCTATGATCTGCTTCCGTATTCAAAGGAGGAGATGTACGCTTGTGTAAGTCCAATACGAAATCGAAATACTGCTCACTGAAATTAGGATTATTTTTTCGTTGTTCGTTTAGGATAGGTTTTAATACATTCACATAATCTTCATTCAATTCAAAGAAATTAAGGAATAATCCTAGGATGTAAGTATGTTCTGGCGTTCCTTTTAGAGCATCATTCATCAACAAAGTTGTTACCGGATGATAAAGGGTAACATTGTTCATATTGTTTTCTATCCTATGGATTAAAAAATCTCTTACACCACCAAAATTGATTTTCAATTCTGCTGCAGCTGTTGGAAATTCTGTAGATAGATAGTTATATGCCTTAAACTGACGCTTATATCTAACGTATGCTGATTTACGATTCAACATATCACGATAATCTGGCATTTTTTGATTTTGCAACCACCATTTTACTCGCTTATTATTGATTTCATTCAAGATATTCGTAATCCAAATATCACTACTCAATGAAAATCCTACTTGGATAGATTGTCCGATTCTTGCTTTTAGTGCATCGAAATTAGGTGAGTTGCAAACGAAAAGAAGGATATTTCTAAAGTGACTCTGCGATTTTACGTACTTGTACTTCTCAGATAACTGCCCTCTCAAAATCGTAAACCCTAGTACTTTTGGCAAATATAGACCACCAAAATCATCATTTAATAATACTTCTTCCAAGGCTTGGATCTGTAAAGGCTCATCATTCGCCACAGCCATATAGAGTTCTTCTATTGCTGGTTCAAACTTTTCCTGTAATGCCTTATAATCCTCTGGTTCTTCGGTATCTATGAAAGCAGCGAGTTCCTCCGACTCGTTTATTACTTCTGCTATTTTCAATAGATGATCCTTATATGCTTCGTTCAATTCAGCCATCGTGGTAAGTATTTTCAAATGATAGTCCATAGTTGGAACCCTATCTTTTTTTCAAAAGTCGACTTTCGTCGAAAGGTATTTCCAACTATGGACTATGCGATATAATCAATAAATTGCAGTACAAATGTAGCGATGTTTAGGGAGATATACAATAGATTAGGCATTTTTGGTGTGTAAAGCTAAAAGACTCCGCATATTGCATTATCCAATTTTGAAAAATAAGCCTTAGCTTTGACAAGAAAAATCAACGAGAATGCAAACCAAGCCAAAAACACCTTCCTTTTTTCATGACTTTATAGAAGTCCATAAAAGTTTATTTTTCCTTCAATATTTCAAGAAAAACATAATTCCAAGTACCTCGACTATTGTTATCACGTTCTCCATTTATACGCTACTTCTATTAGTTATTACACTTTTACGTTTTCACTTAATTAATTCTCCGTTCTATACATTATTAGATTATATTTCATTTGGTTCTGGTATAGTTTTTAGTTTTATTTTAGATTTCTTTGTTATTGCCTATCTTTTATATTTTACTTTAAATAAATATTAAGGAAGACATTGAATTCAACGCTGTAATGTATCGCATTTATCCTTGTTTTATACCTTACATACTATTTCAATTATTTCCACAATTCAATTACCACTACTCTGTTTTTAGCATCTATCAACTTTATGCCATCATTATACTCATCCATGATATAAAAGGGCAATACCAACTTTCTTTGGCTAAGGCTTTTTATTCAATAGTAGGTATTGTCGTCGCTTATATTTTATTCAAGGTTGTATTTCTTGGATTTTAGAATTCTAGCAAATTAACCTTAGCTTTGAGTATCAATAAAAATCTAGAAATTAATCTTGTATTAAGTAGTGTGACGTAAGTTTTTGATAGATGATTTCCAAGGATGTTTTTGTACTAAGTGAAAGAACGGAAACTGGTAGCCGTAGCTACCAAGTTGAGTACTTGACGCAGAGTAGGGCAAAATAATCAGAAAGCACTATTGAAAAACTTTTGTCACACTACTTAATGGTTTTTCGCCACTCAGCTAACTGATATGAATATTCGTACACCAATACTTTCAATGATTGCTTTTCTCTGGATGGTAAATGGTTCTGCCCAGATTTCCATATCCATCCATGCATCCGATAAGGTGATGAACCAAGTCGTCGATTCCATTACCATAACAGATGTTTTGATATTATTATCCTCCGCTTGTGACTGCAAAGTGGATTTGAATAATGATAATGCAAGTATCCAAGTATTACTTTCTGAGCCAGATACTGAACCATTTACCACCATAAAACATCTATATAATAAAGATAGCGTACCCTCATTTTATTATCCCCCCACCCATTTTAAATGGAGCAGTTCCAAGGAAGGAGAAGTCATCCAATTACAATTAGACAGCCCTTCTTTTGAAGGTATATCGGCAGGGCTTTATGCACTATTACAAGAAAAGCTAGGTTTTAGGTTCTATCATCCTAGAGAGCAAGTTATACCATCTTGGCGAGAATGGCCTTTAGCAAATAATTGGGAATGGTCTGCCAAAGAACGCTTCAATAAACGTGGATTCCATCTCCATACCATGCACCCACTTGAACTGACAGAAGCCTTACTGGATGAGAATTTTCCTAATGGGATGGCACATATCAAGGAATATATAGATTGGCTAGTCAGAAACGGACAGAATTATTTTGAATTCAATCTGCTGAATACTGTAGATATGAAAAATTGGATTCCCTACATCAGTGAGTTAGTAGATTATGCACACGATAGAGGTCTAATCATGGGTTTGGATATTTCCCTCAACATGATCCAGCAAAAAGCATTCAAATTATATAAACGTTTCCCTAGTTCTTTTAAAAGAAAAAAGAAACAAATTATCCATAACCTGGATGTATTAGCAGAAGCGAATTTTGATGTTTACAATATAGAAATGTCTTCTACGGAATACAGCAGTGGTAATTCCGAAAAACGTCATAAACGCATGCAACTCATCCTTGATTGGGCGAGGACAGAAGAAGCCAAAATCATGGGCAGGGCACATGTCGTAAAAAAGGGAGAGGCTGTACTCAATTATACAGGAGATGACCAAGCTGTTTATGATAGTGAACGTGGCGTAATGATACATACTGTGATGTTTTACGAAATCAATGACGAAAAAGCTCCCGTATATGGTAATTCCGACTTGAAACATATGTATAGTCTACTCCAAAAAGAACAGCAACAACGAGAGACTTGGTATTTTCCAGAGTCTGCATATTGGATAACTTTCGATAATTCCGTCCCTATGTTATTACTCCCCTATCTTTCCGCCAGATCTAAGGATATATTGGATATGGAGAAAAATGGTATTGAAGGACATTTGACCTTTTCATCGGGTTGGGAATGGGGATATTGGATAATAGATTGGTGCATTGCCCGTTGGTCTTGGGATTATGACAAAGATATTAACGCTATCGAAGGAATATCTTTATTGGTGGATGAGGATATTACAAACGTAATGTCTGCTCTGCATGATTTACAGGATGAATATTTCAAGGATAAGGAACTGATGCGCTATCTAGTGGCTCAAACAGTTTTGGATGAAGTACCCAAAAAATTCAGCAAAGAATTCCAGCCTAGACCCAGATGGCGATATCCTTACCTATTTAATAAATCGACTGCCGAAGAATTAGATTCGTTTTATCAAGAAGGCATCTTGCCATTGGAAGAATTCGTAGAGAAGCATGATCTCTTAATGCAAGATTTTTATACTGCTACAGCAGAAAAAGAAAATCCGATTATCAATGAATGGAGAGAAAGTCTAGACATTACTGGACTGCGAG
>JBNMOV010000039.1:0-18167 GCA_051275765.1 Maribacter sp.
AAAAACAAAGAGGTGTTTATTCACAATAATAGTTTAGGATATATGGACGATTTAAGTAATTTTTCCTCTTACTTGTAATAGGTGAATTAACTGAAAAAACGGTCTGACGAGTGAATTTTGAGTAAGGAAATAAAGATAAATTTTTTGCTTCTTTAATTTTATTGACTCGTCTGACCGTTTTTTATTCAACATCCCTAAGTGAATTCATTTCACTAAGCATTTCCTTCTTTCCACTTCAATACAATCATTCCCAATCTACCTACCAAGAAAATAAAGAGTCCAAACATAGAAGGCAAAAAGCTTCTTTTTAATCCTCCTGCGAGCATCTGAATAGATGCATCATCCATGCCTTCTATTGTATCAAATCCTTCTATCAATCCTAACGTCTGACCTAGAAAACCCCAAGCGACAGCAAATAAAGACAATGATGAAATCAATGCAAGTGTTTTAGCACGATCGTTTTTAGCCATCAATTCTTTTACGAATAAAACGATGATAAGAATAAGTAAGAATACGAGAGGTATCATAAAGAATAAGCCTCCTTCTGAAATGATATTGATAATTAATATTTGCATAATGATTAGATTTTGAATAGTTTTTAAATTAATGATGCTCAAATCTATGCTTATTCAAACGAGTATTTTTCTTTTTGCGACAAGCAGACAAACTAAGCTTGGATTTGACCAAATTAGCGAGATAAACGGATTTTATTAATTTTGACTGTAGAATACCTTGCTAAATCTGTAATTCATCTACAAAATCGAATATCATCTGATTATTTCAATATCTTGGAAGTAGATAAGAGAAACTTCAAACATGAAAAAAATGACCACACTATCCAATAAGGATACATCCAAATTCATCCCCCTACACTTCCTCTTTTGGCTAGGAGTCTGGTTTTTCTTCATGTACTTTTTTAGTTATAATTCCAGTGATAGCGTTTACGTCACATGGTTTTCGAGCTTACTTTTGCCCGTTACAATGTTAGTAACTTACTTCGTCGTTTACTATTTAATTCCTCAATATCTATTAGCAAAAAAATATTTTCAATTTATATTATATAGTATTTATACCCTCATTTTTTCCACCTATTCTATTATCGTAACTATCCTATGCAGTTTTGTTTTTTTATCAGAATTAGAAATAACGGATATGCCGCCTATGAGTAGGAATTTTGTGTTTATTTCTATTTTAATTTATTTAATAGTGATACTAGCAAGTTGCTTTAGTTTAATTCAACATAATTTTAAAACAACTGCAAAAAATAAAGATTTAGAAAATAAGATATTAGCCAATCAACTCAAATTCAAAGAACAAGAATTAAACTATCTCAAAAAACAAATCCATCCTCATTTCTTATTCAATACCTTAAATACCATTTATGGTTTCGCCTTGAAGAAATCTGAAGATACGCCAGAAATCATTCTTAAATTATCCAATTTACTAGACTATATATTATACCAAGTCCAAAAACCAAAAGTAAGTTTGGCAGAAGAAATATCACACATCAAAGAATATATTGATTTAGAACGTATTCGTTTTCAAGATACCTTAGATATTTATTTTGAAGCAGAAAAAATCCCTTCAGCATTAGAAATCGCTCCTATGATGTTTTTGCCATTCGTAGAAAATGCTTTCAAACATGGAAGTATTATTAATGGAAAAATGCAAGTAGAAATAAAACTAAATTTAGTAAGTGAACAGATTATTTTCTCCATTAAAAATACAAGTATTCATGAAGCAGAAACAGAAAATTCAAAAGGACTAGGATTAGAAAATATCAAGAAAAGGCTAGTCTTGAATTATGAAAATAATTACGAATTATCTACTGTCCAAAAAGGTAATTATTACGAAGTTGAATTAAAAATCCCACAAAAAATAAAAGATGCTAAAAACGATTAATTGCCTCATCATAGACGATGAACCAACAGCTCGTGAAATATTAGAAAACCATCTAGGAAAGATAGATTTCGTAAAAGTAGTAGCCAGTTGTTCCAGTCCAATGAAAGGATTATCCATCATTAAAACACAGCCAATCGACTTAGTGTTTTTAGATATCAATATGCCAGAAATGTCTGGTTTATCTTTCGCTAAATCAGTAGGCAAAAACGTAAAAATTATCTTCACGACAGCCTATCGAGAATACGCTATAGATGGCTTCGATTTACAGGCAGTCGATTATTTATTGAAGCCTATTTCTTTAGAAAGACTGATACAAGGACTCAATAAATTCATAGACGAAAGCATCCCCGTTGTAGAAAAAGAAACAAAAGAAATCAAAACAGAAACGACAGATTTTATCTTCGTTCGTTCTAATCGAAAAATGATAAAAATTAATTTTGCAGAGATACTTTATATCGAAAGTATCGCAGATTATGTAAAAATACATCAAGTAGAAAAGACGATCATCACCAGAGAAACTATCACGAGTATAGAAGCTAAATTACCTCAGTCATCATTCATGAGAGTACATAGATCATTCATCGTTTCCATTGCCAAAATAGCATCCTTTACCAATGAATTTGTAGAGCTAACGAATAAAGTTATTCCAATTAGTAGAGGATATAAAAAGGAGGTTTTGGAGAGATTGGAAGGGATGTAGGATGTTTTTTAAAATAACGATATATCAAATATTTAGGATTTTTAAGGGAGCATATTTTTGGAAAAATAGAAGAATATACTTTTTTATAAAAAGTATAAACCTATTTAAAATCATATAATTTCTAAAACAATTTAAAATGAAAAAACTCCTAACAACAACACTAATATTAGCTCTAATATTTCCATCAATTTTTAGTCAAGACTTTTTTAATGCTTCTTCTACTTGGCAAGAGGACTATTTCGCTGCGAACATTCCTACTATCATTACAGAAAAGTATCAACACCTAGTGGACTAACTCATAAATTCCGATACGCCCAAGATTTGTCCTTATCAGCTTCTACGTCGTTCCAAAAATACTCATTACGCTAAGGCGTAACTCCGTTTTTTGTGCCTAGCAGAAACTAATAATTACGACATCTTAACATACCCTAACTTATGAGTTAATCCACTAGTTAATGGAGACATCATGATTAACAACTTATCGTATATGAAAATATATAAGATAGGAACCCAAGTAATACAAAATCCTGGTTCTATACCCGATGAATACAATGATCTCAATGAGAATATGCAGCAGCAATAAGAGAAGAAGATCAAAAGGTGTTTTTTATCCCAGAATATAGTACGACAAGTGTAGAAGAAATCCTCTATGATTTTAATTGGGAAGTTGGAGATACTGTAAAGTGTATATCAGGCTGTATAACTATTATTTCTATAGGGACAATTGATTTTGGCAATGAAACAAGGAAATTATTTGTTCTTAATAATGGTGTAAATATAATAGAAGGTATAGGTTTTGAAACTGGATTATTCCGTTATCCTCTAGGACTTATAGAATCTGGAGGACAACTTGTTTGTTATTCAAAAGATGATATTATATATGGCGTATCAGAGTTTGTAGATTGTGAATTAACTGTAGACATCGAAACTATTCCAGATAATAAAAAAGAAACTATTTCGATTTCGCCAAATCCTGCTAGAGATGAAATCAGAATAATAAACGAAAATGAGACTTCAAATACTAACATAAAAATCTATAATAGCTTTGGTCTTCTAATCACTGAATTACAAAATGTGCAGCTAAGCACTTCTCCATATATTATAGACACGCATCACTTCGCCAATGGCATTTATTTCATTAATATTGAATCTGATAATAATTCAAAAACTTTTAAAATAATCAAATCGAAATAAATTCTGATGTTTTATTTTAGCAAGGTTCTTTTCTAGCAAAACATCGAAAGTCTTCAAAACTTTCGATGTTTAAGATTTTTGACTTTAGGAAATTGTTATATTTGTTAGAGAATATTTTATTGATAAAATCCTAACAAATCGAATACCTCCAATGCTAAAACAGTATTACCCATATATCAAAAAATGGAAAACTAAACTAGGGGTAATGCTAATTTTTATAGCAATCTGTTCGTTTATCATTTTGTTTTTAGAACCCTTCAAAACTAGCGAAAGCCGTAAGTTGACTGTAGAGGGATATAGCCTTTGCGTATTGGTTTCCTATCTCGCTGGATTATTTTTAGAATCCTATATTTTTGCCAAAAAGAAAATATGGCAGGTACAGGATGAATTGCTGATTCTTTTATTTGTCGTTATCCTGTCTGCTATTAGTGTGTATTGGTATGATTTGGAAATTATCAAAAAACAAGATTATTATTGGGATAATTTATTGTTGTTTTCCTATCGAATCATCCTTCCTTTTTCTGTTCTTTTAGTTCCTTTGATAGCAGGGTTGAGGCGATATTATGGTCAGATTTTCGAATTGCCTAATGAGCATATCGTTACGATTCAAGGAGCAAGTCAATCAGAGTTTTTAGAAATAGATCAACGTAAAATTTACTATATTAAATCTTCCAATAATTACGTAGAAATTAAATATATCGACGAGGAACATCAAACCAAAAACAAACTCATCAGATGTACCTTATCTCAAGCTGCACAGCAAGTTCCTGATTTTTTACAATGCCATAGGAGTTATATCGTGAATCCACTATATATGGAAGCGATTAATGGAACACAGAAAAAAGCATTTTTACAATTGAAAGATTTGGCAGACGAGATTCCTATCTCAAAATCTTATTATTCAATGGTCAAAACCAAGCTCCATTCGCCACAAACAGGGGACATTTAGCCACAATGCCTATTTTAGGCTTTTAAAAAGCCTGATTCTTTGATAATTTTGGTCAGTTGTTAATTTCACTTCCAAGATTTTCCAAGATGAATGTATATGCTTTTATTACGCCAATAGTGGTGTTGCTCCTTGTATTAGAAATCGTTTATAGCGTCAGTGTCAAAAATGGAAAGTATCCATTTCAAGATACGATTACCAATTTAGGTACAGGGATAGGCAATCAATGTGTCAATCTAGGTGTGGTATTTTTTGTGTATAAATTTTATGGCTGGATATATGGCATGACACCTCTCCAAATTCCCATCACTTGGTATACTTTGATTCTTCTTCTTTTATTGCAGGATTTTATTTTTTATTGGTTCCATAGGGCAGGCCATACCATCAATATTTTTTGGGCAGCACATATGGCTCATCATTCATCAGAGGAGATGAATTTATCTGTTGGTATCAGAGCCAGTTTCACACAGCGTATTTTCCAATTCCTGTTTTTCGATTGGATTTTAGTTGTTGTTGGATTCAGTCCAGAGGCAGTTTATTCTATGGCTGCTGTTCATTTATTGTTGGCATATTGGCATCACACAGCAGTTATTAATAAAATGGGCTGGTGGGAAAAATACTTTGTCACCCCTTCTCATCATCGAGTGCATCATGGTGTGAACCCTCAATATATTGATAAGAATTTTTCAGAATTTCTAATTGTTTGGGATAAGTTCTTTGGTTCTTTCGAGGAAGAAGTAGAGGAAGTCTGCTATGGCGTGACTCATCCGCCTAGAACATGGAATCCTGTTCATATCAATTTTCAGTTTTGGAAACAACTCTGGGATGATGCCAAAGAAACGGATTACTTCTTGGATAAAATCAAGATTTGGTTCATGCCTATAGGTTGGAGACCAAGAGATCTAGAACCTTATTTCAATAATGGTAGAATTGGCTATAATAGATCCGAACAGACCAAATATGAAAGTAATGAAATGCCTAAATCCAGGAATTATCTCATCGTTCAGATCGCATTAGGTATCCTATTTTTATTCTTTACGATCAATCTTAGTTTGCCTTTAGTGTATTGGCATAGGATTTTATTGTCAGCAGGGATATTTTTTATGATCATTAGTTGGGGAGCAATTTTAGAAAATAAGAAATGGGCAGCAGCAGCAGAAATATTCAGAACGTTATTTATGGCGATTAGTTTAGTTTTTGTGCTGCACATTACAGCGATTTCGACTTATCAAAACTGGACAACTATTGCTATTTCTATTGTTGCAGGAATCAGTATCATGTATTTTTCTGTAGTCATAGCCAATCCCGCAAAAAAGGCCTTAAGTCAAGTATAAATTAATTAAAATAAGTTCTTAATCATAGAGATTGTTTTATAATAAAATCCCCTCCTAATCTCCTTGAAGAGAAGGTGAGGAGGGGTTAAATAAAATCCTTAATTCTTACACCCATTTAGTCAAACATCCAATGAAAAAACACCTTTTGATATGCACCCTATTATCTAGCTGTATCTTATGCTTTAATTGTTCCAATTTTAAAGAAGTCACCCCCAATTATCCTAAAAAAGTCAATCGACTCATTAAGGAATCCATACAACATTCAGACGCATCTTCTTATTATTTAGGCAAAGTAGATACCATCATTTCTGATGGCTTTAAAATCGCTTTTGAAAGCGTTGGAGATAAGAAGAATTCGAGTATTTTACTCATCAATGGATTCAGAGCACCAGCATCTACTTGGTCGCCTGATTTTGTGTTGGGATTAGTAGAAGAAGGTTATCATGTAGTGAAAATAGATAATAGAGATGTAGGACTATCCTGCAATCTATCATCCAAAAAGAAACAAATTTACACCTTGCAGGATATGGCAAATGATGGCGTATTAGTCATGGATAAACTAGGTATCGGAAATTTCCACGTAGTGGGATCATCCATGGGAGGAATGATCGCACAAACTATGGCTATCGATTATCCAGATAGAGTCGCCTCATTGATTTCGATTTCTTCGACTGGTTATCTACATGATTCAGAATTGAAACATTTGACGTTTAATACAGCGATGAAGGCAGGTATTATTTTTATCAAATATGGAGTTAATGACAGGAACATCAAACAAGCTGTAAAAAGGAGAATAGAAGCAGAATCCTATCTAAGAGGCGATGAAGACATCACTCAAGAATGGATAGAAGATGTAGTACAAAAATTCGTGTATGAAAAGGAAAGAGGAGCATCCATCAATCGAAAAGCCATCAAAAGACATCGAAAAGCTATCAAGTTATCTGGTTCTCGACTAGAAGAGTTACACACGATTATTTCTCCAGTATTAGTCATTCATGGAAAAAAAGATCCATTGATTTTGCCAGAACATGCTAAGAAATATGCAGACCTTTTGCCTAATAAAAAATTGATAATATTAGATGATTTAGGTCATGTTCCTTCCAAAGAGCAAGAGCAGTTATTATCTGGATATATTGTTGATTTTTTAGCGAATAAGTAGAACACAAACTGGGCATTATTTTTGCTGCAAATTATTGTATATTGTTAAGGGATGGCGAATAAATAAGTGTCTGGAATTGATAAGATATTTTTGTGCTAGGCAAGGCGGTAAAAGTCGCGTTACGCCTTAGCATAATAAGGTTTTTGCCAACGCAGCATAGTGCAAAAATATGAAGTCAAAACGGACAGTTATTTATTCAACATCCCTAAGTATATAAAGTACCCCCTTTATTATACTATTTAATTTGACTTTTTAAAAAACCAAAGATGAAACAATTTTACTTATACCTTTTTATTATTTTTTTGAGTACTCAATATTTATCTGCCCAAGACTTAGATGCCACTATTACCGTAAATGGAAGTAACCAACTTGTCATTACGATTAATACTGCGATCTCATTTCAATTTAATCAGACGCATACTGGAGTTCCCAGCCTTGTGATAGATGAAGTATATGCTGCAGATGCCCCATCTTTGACCACCTCTGTAAATGGTGGTTCTGGAATTTCTTTTACCGGATCTAATGGAACTTCTGGAACTGTTACACAAATGGGCCCATTTGGCTTTGATTATGGCATGTACACCATTCGAGATGAAGAAATCACTTTTTCAGATCCAGGACCTTCATTCAGTTCTGGAGATATAATTACTATTCAGGCGGGAACTATAATTAGTTTGGCGACTTTTAATAATCCAGTACCAATAATTAATCCCGGACCATATAATGCTTTCATAGTCAGTGATGACTATTTTTCAGTTGCTGCTATACCAATTGTATTACCTGTTGAGTTGACTCATTTTTCAGGACGTAAAACGGATAAACAGATTTCCTTAAATTGGGAAACCGCTTCAGAAACGAATAATCAAGGATTTAAAATAGAGCATGCAGACGATGGAGAAACTTGGGAGAAAATGGGTTTTGTTAATGGAAAAGGGACCACTACAGAAGTTAATCAATATGAATTCATTCACGAAAATCCAAATGCTGGGAAAAACTATTATCGTCTAAAACAAATAGATGTTGATGGTAATTATGAATATTCAAAAGTTATCAATATAGAATATTCAGAGCATGAGGAATTAGTTATTATACCTAATCCAAGCACTGGAATAATTAATATATTTGGAATCGGAAAAGGTAAAATAACGATTTTGGATACTTCTGGTAGAGTCGTGAAAGAGCAATTAGTAACAGGCGAGGAAGTCGATATTTCAGATCTTCCAATGGGAATTTTCTTTATTCGAATATTGAGTGGGAATCAATCATTTTCTAAGCGAATAATGAAAAGTAAATAACGAACAGTTATTTATTCAAGATCCCCAACAGTCTATTCTTAATTATAATAAAGATAATAGACATTATTCCAAAATGCTTTTTTATCATTAGCCAAAAAAGCCCTTCTCAAAGGTAATCGCCTCGAAAGCCTCCACACATTGACAGAAAATGTAAAGAATAATGATATAGTTATTCAATTACAAAAATTAGAGATAAGGCATCATAATCTAGGGAAGAAAATCAACGAAGGAACTATCGTTACAGGTAAAATATCATCAGGAGAAATCAAAAAAGGAGATACTATAAAAATTACGATCAATGGCAAGGAATTCAAAACGACTTGTATGCGTATCGAAATATCTAAAAGAGAATCGAATACAGCTAAGAAAGGCGATAGTGTTGGACTTCTTTTGAGAGGCGTGAGTAAAGCGGATTTGAAGAAGGGGATGGTGATAAGGAAATAGGTAGAATAATTTGTTTAAAAAAGGCATCGAAAATTTTTAAGATTTTCGATGCCTTTTTTAAACAACGTACTAAGCGAACCATCAAAAGTCTTAGAGGTTTTTGATGGTGGTAAAATTTTACTCCACTCCCTCCAAAGCCTCCTTCACAGTCTTTACTGGACGCTTACAAGTCTTATTTCTACACACATAAATATACGTTTCGCCTTCCACCAATTTATCAGTCAATAATTCCAAATTACCTTCCGATTTTCCACCAAGATACAAAGCATTTGGCAGGAACTGCTGCTGCATTTCTTTTCTGAGAGCTTCTGCATTATTACCTATAATAGCGATTTCATTAGGAGCAGTAGCGAGAAAACTCATGACAGTTGCCCAGTTGGTAAAAAAGGCAGGTTGTGGATGTTGAACTACATTGTCCTTCATGTTATTAACCATCGTTTTGGAACGTTCTATATAAGTATTATCATAGAAATAAGTACCAATTAAAAACAATGCTTTCGCCATACTAGAATTGGAAGCAGGAATGACATTATCACTCGTCTCCATCTTTCTCACTACTAGAGGCGGATCAATGTCAGAAGTATAGAAAAACATCTTTGATTTATCATCTGTAAAATGCGTGATCACATAATCCGTCATCAGTTTAGCACGATTCAGCCATGCTTCATCGAAAGTCATTTCATACACAGCTACGAATGCTTCAATCATCAGTGCATAATCATCTAAAAATGCATTGATAACAGAATTTCCATCCTTATAATTTCTATTCAATCTTCCATCGCTTTGCAGCACTTCATTCACGATGAAATTCGCATTTTTCAAGGCAGCTTTCTTATATTCTTCATTGCTTAATGCTTTATAAGCATCCACATATCCTTTCATCATCAAGGCATTCCAAGAAGTCAATACCTTATCATCCAATCCTGGATAAATACGCTTCGTTCGTTTTTGAAATAATTTAGGTTTTGCTGCTGCAATGATCGCTTCTGCTTGTTCTAAAGTGATATCATTTTTCTTAGCAATTTCTGAAAGTGGCTTAGTAATATGCAGGATATTGGAATGCTCCCAATTGCCATTAGGAAATACATTATAATATTCACAAAATATTTTTAAGTGCTGAGGATCTGTGATGAGTTCTTCTACTTCTGTTTTATCCCAAACATAAAATTTCCCTTCTTCGCCTTCACTATCTGCATCATAAGATGAATAAAAACCACCAGAGGTATGCGTCATTTCTCGATTGATGAATTCAAGGGTTTGTTCCACGACTTCCTTGTAGCGTTCTTTTCCAGTAGCTTGATACGCTTGAGCGTATAAACTCACGAGTTGTCCATTATCGTACAACATTTTTTCAAAGTGTGGAGCTTTCCAATCTGGATCAGTAGAGTATCTAGCAAAACCACCACCCAATTGATCATAAATACCACCATCAGCCATTTCGTCCAATGTCACCACAGCAGCATCCAATGCTTTTTGATTACCAGTTATTTGGTATTCACGAAGGAGATACATCCAGTTATTGGGCATAGGAAATTTATTACCTCTACCACCTTGTACTTTCCTACCACCTTTCTTCATATCCACCATTGCTATCATTTTATCTGTGACTGATTTTACTTCAGCAGCAGAAAATAAAGCATCGGCTACATTGATAGGAATATTGACTTGTTCTTGTAATCCTTTGTTCAGTTGATCTGCATAGCCTTGGAGTTTAGTAGGATCTTTCTCTTTCAAATCTATGAACTGTTTCAATACACCAATCCAGTCATCTTTTGGAAAATACGTGCCTGCCCAAATTGGGCTGCCATCTGCCAAAGCAAAAGCGTTCAAAGGCCATCCACAACTTCCACCACTAGACATATGACAAGCCGTCATATAAACATCATCCACATCTGGACGTTCTTCTCTATCCACTTTTATAGGTACGAAATGTTCGTTCATCATCGCTGCTACTAGCGAATCTTCAAAAGACTCATGTTCCATCACATGACACCAATGACAAGCTGCATAACCTACACTTATAATCAATAATTTATTCTCTGCCTTTGCCTTCGCCAATGCTTTTTCGCCCCAAGGATGCCAATCCACAGGATTGTGTGCATGTTGAAGTAAGTAAGGACTACTTTCATTGATTAGTTGATTGGTATGAGCGTGCTGCTCATTGTCATTGCTATTTTCCATATTTGTTTGACCATTAGGAGATTTACAAGCAAAAATGCAAATAGATAAAACAAGGGAAAGGAATAAACTATACTTCATGAAATTGATATTAGATTTAAGATGTTAAACGATAGATGAATGCCAGTCTAACGTCTAATATCTAAAAGCGAAGCGGTCTAGCATCTAATTAACGCTTCAACCACTCCACAAATTTACGAATCTTTTCGTGTTCTATCAGTTTATCTAGGGTGTTGTGATATTTACCCAATTCTTTTTCCGTAGCGAACTTATGTATTTCTCTATGACAATTTCTACATAAATCTACTGTCTTGATCATTTGTTCTTTTGTATAATTCTTCTTGAACCATTTATTGGAATGCAATGCCCTAGGAATCAGATGATGCTTCGACGTACTTTCTACCTCTCTTTCGCAAAGTTCGCAGTTTTTCATGATTTCAATCTTCTTATTTTTGACCTGTTACTTATGTCCAACCTTTTTTCATGAAAAATAATTCCACTTAGATAATCAACTTCTATGTGTAACATCATAACTTAATCCAAACTTGCGTTAATGAAATATTTAAAATACATTTACAATCATGCAGCTAATAACCAGATTCATCAATTTCGTTCTCTATTCCAATCTATGGATAGCCATAGCTGCCATAACGATGACTGCCAAAACACTGTTCTTTCTCAATGAACCTATCTTTGAATGGACACCTGTTTATGGATTCGTATTTTCTGCCACCTTATTTATTTATGCAGGTCATCGAGTTATTGGATTAAAAAAATCTGAAGCTTTTGCGGATAAGGGACGATACAAAATCATAGCTGAGCATAAATCGCATATTATTATTTATGCGGTACTAGGATTTATTGGCACTGTTGTTTTTGCTTTTTTTCTTTCTTGGAAAACATGGTTGTATATGTCAATACCAGGATTCATTTCAATAGGCTATATTTTTCCCATATTTTCTAAAAAAGAAAAAAAACGACTACGGGATTTTGACGATGTTAAGATTTATTTTGTGGCAGGAGTATGGGCAGTAGTGAGTGTGCTTTTGCCATTCATAGAATATGGACACCATGATTACGTATTTCTAGTATTATCCATATTAGAGGTGTTTCTATTTGTCTTTGCAATTACGATTCCTTTTGATATTAGAGATTTGAGTGTGGATAGTCATAATAAGGTTAAAACAATACCTGCACGTTTAGGGGTAAGGCAAGCTAAAAGAATAGCTCTACTATTACTGGGGCTATCTTATATCATGGTATGCATTAATATAAACTACCTTGATTCTAGGATAATTTTAAACAATTACATCCTCCTTTTCATTTCCATTAGTTATCTTGTCACATGTTTACTCATTTATTATTCAGATAATAGAAGGAAAGATTTTTATTATACTGGATTTTTAGACGGGACAATGATATTATTACCAATTTCTATCATTGTAGTTGATTTATTGTAATGTATTGTTACTTATTGATAATATTGCGTCAAAAGAATCAATGGACAATATATAGTATATGTTAGTGAACATAGAAGCAATAAATCAAGCTCACTTAGTGAAACGTATTTAATAAATTGATCCAGAATGGGTAGTGATTTTTTGGCTCATGGATGAATTTAGTGGAGGTAAAGTTTTGTGCAAAATTCCACCTCCACTAATTGTCTCATAAATAACGAATTACGTTTAGTGCAGAAATATATTTTTTATAAAAATCACTTCTCCACTAAATTCATCCATGAGCCGTATAATTAATTGCTACGGAATTTCCTCATAGGAAATTCACTTGAATTAATTAACTTCGTAGTACGTCGGAGAATTACAACTGATTTTCCTCAAATAACCATACAGTAACTGATGAACTGAATTACTATAACTGAATTACTATGATTAATACTATAGCATACTCTTGACGCACTATTCATTCACGAAAACTATATTTCATTCACTTATTTTATCAAGAACGTAACTAAGAACTCAGGGAAATGAAAAATTCATCATTAATTACATTTACTGCCCTCTTTTTGGGTATTTTATTTATTAGCTCTTGTACCACTACAGAGACCAAAACCCTAGAACAATCTGACATACTAGGGAAATGGGTGCTAAAGGAAGCTTCTAGAGGAGGCAAACCTACGAGTACATTACAGAATATCTATTTTGAATTCATGGAAAATGGACAGGCAAAGACCAATTTCAATATAGAAACAAAAGATCAGATCCTCAAATACGAATTTAAAGAAGGA
Organism: Maribacter sp.; assembly: GCA_051275765.1. Classification (GTDB taxonomy): domain Bacteria; phylum Bacteroidota; class Bacteroidia; order Chitinophagales; family Saprospiraceae; genus JAHDCE01. The sequence goes on from JBNMOV010000039.1 coordinate 13,398, forward strand.
GCTATATCCCTAACAGGAGAAAATAACCTCAATATCAAAGCATCAAAGGATTTAGATGGAAATCTTACATTTGATACTAAACTCGCCGACTATAAGTTTAAGCTTATTTTACAACGAGGAGAAGAAGGATAAAACCCTTAGTGAAACGTATTTAATAAATTGAGCCAGAATGGGTAGTAATTTTTTGTTCTAAAGAATTCAAAAAATCGTTGCATAGCCGTAGCTACAGAACTATTTTTTGTGTTTTTTAGAAGGAAAAAGAACAAGCATAATGGCTCATGTTATTGAATTCGTTTCACTTTTAATAGAATAAAAAAAGCGACTACTCTATAATTATCTTAGGGTAGTCGCTTTTTTTTGGACATTTGGCTGTATTAACTTACTTTTAGATGATAAACTCAATACCATATGTTCAAGGATTTTTTCGCAGGCGTTTTCTCTTATGGCAAAGCCATAAAAGTTATCCATCAACGAAAGTTATGGAGTTATTTCTTACTACCGGGTATTATCAGTGTGGCAATGATGCTAGTTATTGTAGCCATTATTTGGTTTACCTTCAACGATATGGGAGATCTCGTATCAAGACTATGGCCCTGGGAGAGAGGAAAAAATATAGTAGATATAACAGGTGGAATCATTTATACCTTACTCGTAGCAGGTTTGTTTGCCATTACACTGAAATATACCATCATCATTGCATTAGGTCCATTTTTGAGTCCTTTGTCTGAAAAGGTAGAACACTCTATTAATCAAAGGAAATACGACCCTAATGGATTATCAGATAATATCAAACTCATGGGAAGAGGATTGATTATAGCACTCAGCCTTATCTTTTTTGAATTATTATTTACCACTCCACTTTATATCCTTATGTTGATTCCTGGAGCAGCAGTCGTATTAGTTCCACTCATTTTTATCATCCAATCTTATTATGCAGGAAGAGGAAATATGGATTTTATTCTAGAACGTCGTTTCAGCGTAGGTCCTAGCTTACGAATGAGCAGAAAACACAAATGGCTCGCCATAGGAAATGGCGTAGTTTATATGCTATTAATATCTACTATTATTGGCGTATTTTTCGCTCCTATTCTTTCTGTAGTAGGACTGACTATCGAATTGGTCAGCAGGCTAGATGCTGAACAGGAAGTTAGGCAGGAGTTGGTTTAAAAGTTTTTTAGGAGTTTGATTTTTAGAATAAAAATAGGCATTTTTAAATGAATTATTAAATTCCTAACAAATGCTAAATTTCTACCTTTTTACAAAAGGAATAGTATAAGTTTTTCCATCTTGCTTTATCTCAATAAAGAATATCCCAGAAGGTAAATTTTGAATATTGAAATGCCTTTTATTGTTTATGTCTGATACTGGACAAGGAATGATTTGTCCTTGTATATTCTTGATAGTGGTCTGTTTAGTTGCCAAATTGTCTGATTCAAAAAAGATACTTTCTTTACTAGGATTAGGATATACTTTCCAAGATGATTTAGCTTGGATGTCAGCCGTTGCAATAGTAATGCCTCCTGTTATTTCTGGATCTATATAAATTTCTCCATCTGTAGTAGAACCTTCTATTACAGTATAGGTTTCGTTGGCAAGAAGATCATAGAGAACATCATTATGTCCAGAAAGCCATTTAATGACTATAGAATCTACCATTGTTTCTTCGGCCAAGCCAAATAATTCTGTTCCTGAGTTTTGACCTAAATAGCCAATGCCACAATGGGTATAACGGATCTGTTTCGATCCATTTATATAACATTCTATCATTGTACCTATTCCATCCTTATTAGATGCCACTCCTTCTAATTTTATTTTTAGCCAATAATGACTTCCTCCTTGGTTCATCCATATTTTGGAAGTAGCATTGACAGTATTAGTCAAAATATCAGGATAGCCATCTTGATTGACATCTCCTATTGCATTACAATATACTGTAGCAGTATCATTTGCAAATCCTGCATCAGATGTGGAAAATGTACCATCATTATTATTATCATAAAAACGGCTTATTGTGCTAGAATCTGAAAGTACCATGGCAGAAACATATAAATCTAAATCACCATCATTGTTAGCATCAAAAAAATTAGATGCCCAACCTATTCCTTCGAAGAGTGTACCAGATGGTTCTGCTACTTCGCTAAAGGTTTGATCTCCATTGTTTTGTAATAAGGCATTTCCTTCTGGAGTATTGGATACATAAATATCTAAAAATCCATTATTATCATAATCTCCTACTGCGACACACATCGCATTCATGACTTGAGCTCCATTAGACAATTCTCCGATGTCAGAAAAAGAACCATCTCCATTATTATAAAAAACTGAATTGATAGTCGTCTTATCATTAGCAGTATAGACATCCTGCCACCTATTATTATCTAAATCAAAGAAAACAGAACAAAAAGGAGCTTTTCCAGAATCATGTAAACCAATATCTAAACCTTGTTCTGAAAATGTTCCATCGCCATTATTATGGAAGAGGAAACATCTATTAGTAGGAAAAGAATTCGTCTTATTTCCATAGTATAGATCAAGGAATCCATCTCTATCATAATCTCCAAAAGAAGCTCCATAAGTAGGCGTAGGGAAATAAATTAATCCAGATTGTAAAGTAATATCTGTCAGGTTGAGGTTACCATCATTTTCATAAAGCCTGTTTATTCCATCGAAAGTAGCCAAGAACAAATCCTTATCTCCATCATTATCAAAATCAACCCAAAGTATTTGTTTGGACTGATCTATATTGATAATGAGATCAGTTTGAAGAACAAAAGTACCATTATCATTGAGGTAAATTTGTACATTATCGCCTTGTTGGGTCGCTAATGTCAAATCATCCCAGCCATCATTGTTAATATCTGCCAAGCTAACTCCTCCTCCAGCAAAACCTACACCATAGGAGTGGTTTACACCTAATTCATCAGCTTGATCTATATATTGAGTTTGAGAAAAAACTACTGTAGCTATTATTATAAATAAGGAGGTAGTAAATACTTTCATAATAGTTAGTATGAATTCAATAATTTAATTTAAATATGTCCAACCCTTTTGAATTGTATGTATCTTTAGTACACAAAATTAAATAAAATATCATGAAATACTTCTGGATTACATTTTTGTTTGCTATCCAAATTACCTATGCCCAAATTACCTATGCCCAAAATACTGGAGCAATATCAGGAACTATATTAGATAAAAATAGCCAAGAAACGCTTATTGGAGCGACATTGAGTGTAGAAGGTACTGAATTAGGAACTTCTACAGATATAGACGGTTCTTATAGAGTGGAAGGGATTCCTGTAGGAAGTTATAATATAGTAGCGACCTATGTTGGTTATAAAAGCTTCACTAAATTCAATATAGTGGTCACTTCTGGAAATGATAATATCATCAATTTTCAGATGGAAGAGGAATCTGTGGAATTGGAAGGAGCTGTAGTCACTTCGAATCGATCGATTTCCATTACCACAGCAGAAAACCCAAATTCCATACAACGATTATCTACAGAAGAAATCAAAGCGAATCCTGGGGGTAATTTTGATATATCAAGAGTGATACAAACCTTGCCAGGAGTAGCAGGTGCAATAGGCGTAGGGGGTTTCAGAAATGACATCATTATACGTGGTGGAGCTCCTAATGAAAATGTCTATTATCTAGATGGAATAGAAGTTCCTGTCATTAATCACTTTTCTACACAAGGAAGTGCAGGAGGACCACAAGGAATGCTGAACGTATCATTTATTGAAGGTGTAACATTGAGTACATCTAGTATGCACGCCAGATATGATAATGCACTGTCGAGTGTTCTTCAATTCGATCAAAGAACAGGTAATCCAGATAAATTTCAAGGTAATTTCAGAATCTCATCTACAGAAGCAGCAGTGACTTTAGAAGGACCTATTAAGGATAAAATCACTTACTTGGTATCTGCACGTCGTTCTTATTTGGAATTATTATTCGAGGCGATTGATTTACCTATTCGTCCCAATTATTGGGATTTTCAATATAAGGTGAATTATAAATTGAATAAAAAGACTTCTTTCAATTTCATTGGTTTAGGTTCTTTGGATGAGTTTAGTTTTGCTGTACCTAAAAATACGAGCCCAGATAAGGAATATATTCTGCGTTCTAGTCCATTGATTAATCAATGGTCATATACGACAGGTGCTTCCATGAAACACCTCATTGATAATGGATTTATCAATGTGGCATTGAGTAGAAATATGTTTGAAAATAGATTGGATAAATTCGCTGATGGAAATGATGGTGTGGAAGAATTCAGAACATTGAAATCTAAGTCACAGGAAATAGAAAATAAGCTACGATTAGAAGTGAATAAGTATAACCAAAAATGGAAATATTCTTATGGTGCATCTATCCAATATGTAAAATATAATGCTGACTTTTATTCCAAACTTCCCTTTGAAATAGAAGATCCAGTGTCTGGAGAAATAACAGATGCAATTACTTTTGATTCTGAGATTGATTTTGCCAAATTTGGATTATTTGGACAAGTATCCAGAAGATTATTAGATGATAGACTTAATATTTCTTTAGGTACTCGTGTGGATATGAATACCTTCACGACTACTGGTATGAATCCATTGAGGACATTATCTTATCGTTTAGGGGCATCCTACCAGATCAATAATAAATGGGCAGTGAATGCTTCCTCTGGGTCTTATTATAAAGTTCCTATTTATACGATCTTGGGATACCAAGATGAAGCAGGTAATTTTGTGAATAAGGATAATAAATATACAGAATCCT
>JBNMOV010000040.1:0-18129 GCA_051275765.1 Maribacter sp.
TACGGAAAAGTAAATGTACTAGCATCCTCAAAAGATTCTGGATACACATACATTCCAAAGGATTTTGATATCCCTGCTGATGCGAAATACCTTCACTTGACGAGTAATAATACCATCTTTGGTACACAGTATCATTCTTTCCCAGAAACAAACGTGCCTATCGTTTGTGATATGTCTTCTGATATTTTTAGTAGAACGATTGATACGAAGAAATTCGCAATAATTTATGCTGGAGCTCAAAAAAATATGGGTCCTGCAGGAACTACATTAGTTATTATTCGCAAGGATATACTGGGTAAGGTGAAACGTGAGATTCCTACGATGTTGGATTATAACACACACATCAAAAAAGATTCTTCTTTCAATACGCCACCAGTATTTCCTATTTATGTGTCATTATTGACGATGCGTTGGGTAAAAGAACAAGGTGGAGTAGCAGCGATGGAAATCAAGAATGAAGAAAAAGCAGCTATCCTTTATGATGAAATAGATAGAAATCCATTATTCAGAGGAGTAGTAGTGAAAGAAGATCGTTCATTAATGAATGCCCCATTTGTGATGAATGATGATTATAAAGAGCTAGAAGCGGAATTTCTAAATTTATGTAATAGCGAAGGTTGCGTAGGTGTGAAAGGATATCGTACAGTAGGTGGATTCAGAGCATCTATTTATAATGCGATGACTATAGAAGGAATAGAAAAATTAGTCAGTTTGATGAAGGGCTTTGAAAAAAAGCATGGATAGTTTTTGACTATTTTGGAGATATAAATGAAGCGAAAAAGAGTAATCTTTTTCGCTTTTTTTGGTTTTGTTTCAGATATGGACAGGTATTATTTACTTTTGATGTGATAAGCTAAATTAAAACAGTTTCTAAGATGAGATATTTTGGAGAATTAGCATATAATGGTACGAATTATTTTGGTTGGCAGCGCCAGCCCAATGAAATGTCTGTACAACAAATGATAGAAGAAGCGATGTCTATGATTTTTCGCATGCCTATTCAAATTACGGGCTGTGGAAGAACAGATACAGGTGTCCATGCTTCTCAATATTTTATCCATTTTGATTTTGATGGTGTTTTACCCAAAGGATTAAGTAATCGACTGAATAAAATCTTGCCAAAGGATATTGCTTTTCATAGAATTTTTGAGGTAGAATCTAGAGCTCACGCTCGCTTTGATGCATATAGTCGCAGCTATGAATATCATTTGAATTTTAGAAAAAATCCTTTTCAAGAAAAAACGACTTACTACTATTATTACGCACAAATCCCTGATTTTGATAAAATGCAGGAAGCAGCAGCATTGATACTAGAATACAATGAATTTGCTACTTTCTGTAAAGCACACCATGATGCTAAGACCATGATTTGCCATCTAACTCGCTCAGAATGGAAAAAAATAGATGAATATCACTGGGTATATTATGTGACATCCAATCGTTTTTTGAGGGGAATGATACGGCTTGTTGTAGGCATGTGTATGAATGTAGGTAGGGATAAAATTACATTAGACGATGTAAGGAAAGCCTTGGAGGATCAAGTTCAATTAGAAAACAGCTTATCTGTACAGCCAGAAGGATTGTATCTTAAGGATATTAAATATCCTTTTTTGTAGGATTAAAAAATAGAATGATGCCTCCAAGAAGTAAAAAATATCCTAATAAAAAAAGAGCAAGCACTAGGAGGTTACTTATTAGATTTTGGTGGTTTTGCACTTGGGATAGGAATAATGATAATCATAGCTTTTATATTAATCCTTTGTTTCCTCTATTGGTTCTATAGAGGGTTTTTAGAAGATTTTGGTTAATAATTTATTTTCTATACCCCTCTAATCCTTATTCATAATGATTCTCAATGATTTTTTATTGAAATTTGTAAAAACAAAATGCTCTTAGAAAGTGTTTAGTTATATCGAAGTTGCTTGAAAACGACTTCATTAAATTAATTCAAAAAATCGAAAGGATATGATATCTAAAAATATGGAAGCGGCATTGAACCACCAAATAGCTTTGGAAGGATTTGCTTCACAATATTATTTAGCAATGGCTTCTTGGTGTGATAAAGAAGGTATGGAAGGATCTGCAGAATTTCTTCATTTCCAGTCATTGGAAGAGCGGGAACATATGTTGAAACTATTTCACTATTTGAGTGAAGTAGATGGTTTTGCCATTACGCCTGCGATAGAGCAACCACCTTTGACATTTAAATCCGTACAGGAAGTTTTCGAACTGGTATTTGAGCATGAAAAGAAAGTGACAGAGTCCATCAATAAATTGGTAGCAATTTGTTACAAAGAATCTGATTATAATACCTTGAACTTTTTACAATGGTATGTAGAAGAGCAAAGGGAAGAGGAAAATCAAGCTCGTTCTGTTTTAGATAAAATCAAGCTTATAGGTAAAGGAGGGCAGAGTTTATACTATATTGATAAGGAAATGACAAAATTCTTAGCAACTGCATTAGCTGCTGAAGCAGCTGTAGATGCAGGAAATTCAGCAGTTTAAGTTACTTAAAATAGTAAAGTATAAACAACAAGAGCCCGGGCTTTTGTTGTTTATACCAATTTTTCCAATCGAATCCCTCTTGAACCCTTTATGAGAAACATCGTATTATCGTACTCTTGCCAATTCCAATTTTCTTTTAAATCTCCGATATTAGCATAGGAATCTATAGAATTTACCTTGTTAAATTCCTCTCCTACGGTAATGACTTGCTGGAAATTCATTTCATAAGCAAGTGCTAATATATCTTGGTGTGCTTTTTTGCTTTCATTACCTAGTTCCAGCATATCACCTATGATGATAATCTTTTTATCTGCCTCAATTTTATTGAAATTAGAAAGGGCCGCTTTCATGCTAGTAGGATTAGCATTATAAGCATCTAGAATAATTGAATTCGTTTCTTTTTTGACTAATTGCGATCTGTTGTTAGAAGGCATATATCCTTCTAATGATTTTTTAATATTCTCGTTATCCACATTAAAAAAGCGACCTAGTGTAATGGCTGCCAATACATTTGGGTAATTATATGATCCTATTAATTGAGTCTGTACTTTAATGGATTCATTTTTATCCTCAAAAGTAACTTTAAGAAATGGAGAAGCTCCTTTGAATTCCAATTCTTCTCCCTCATCACTGCCATAATATAAGATGTTCTCACAGGCAGCGGCCATATCAGATAAGTGATTTTCCTCCTTATTTACCAATGCCAAGCCATCATGAGCGGCGAGATAATCATATAATTCTCCTTTGGTTTTAATGATTCCTCCAAAACTACCAAAACCTTCCAGATGTGCTCGTCCTACATTAGTAACCAGTCCCATAGAAGGATTGGCGATATTACATAAAAAAATAATATCCCCTAATTGATTCGCACCCATTTCTATGATAGCAATTTCAGTATCCTTTGGCATAGAAAGCAAGGTAAGAGGCACTCCAATATGATTATTGAAATTTCCATCTGTGCAGTGTACTTTATAGCTGGTAGATAATACTTCGTTGACTAATTCCTTTGTAGTCGTTTTTCCATTTGTTCCTGTAATGGCAAGAATGGGAATGTCCAATTGATTTCTATGGTAATTAGCTAAATCCTGTAACGTTTTGAGTACGTTATCTACTAAGATGAATTGCTCATTAACTTCCTTTTGTTCTTCATCTATAACCGCAAAATCAGCACCTAAATCAAGTGCCTTTGTTGCATACTCATTACCATTGAATCGTTCTCCTTTCAGAGCAAAAAAGATATGTCCACTTTTTATGGCCCTGGTATCTGTAGTGATGCCAGAGGACGATAAGAATAATTGATAGAGTTTTCTGATTTCCATAAATTAGGCATTAGGATCTCGAGATTTTAGACAAAACACTATTTATCTCAAAATCTAATTAATACAAACATAAAAAAAGCCTTCATGCAAATAGCATGAAGGCTTTGATATTTTTATCTAACCAGCGATTATTTATACTTACGCTTGGTTTTCTTGATACCTTTCTTTCCAAAAGAGTTACCTCCTTTGATTTGGTTACCACTCGGGCTACCAGTTCTTGTCATTGCACAACGGAAACCGATAGTACGATCTGATTTATCTTCTTGCTTAAATCTACGTGCACCTGGAGCCATCCAATAAGCTCTATCAGCCCAAGATCCTCCTTTGATTACACGAGCCTTATCATTTACAAGTGTAGATTTTCCATAATCATATGCTACTTCAGACTCTTTATCTCCATCCAAGTAGTTATATACTTTACCTCTCTTATAATTTTCACGATCTGCTACTTCATCATCCTCTACATATCTGTAACGTAGACGTCCGATACTATCTTTTTGTACTGGAGCACCATTCTCATCTAATTCTTTGGTTTTGAAGATACCACCACGATAAGAGTTTAAATCATGACTTTCTACATCTCTAAGAGCTGTACTCGTCAATGGACGATATAAATCCATAGTCCACTCACTTATGTTTCCAGCCATACAATATAGACCAAAATCATTTGGCATATATGAACGTACAGGTGCAGTAATGTGTGCATTATCATTTAGCTTTCCAGCCATACCCATGTAATCACCACGTCCACGCTTAAAGTTAGCTAGGATTTGACCTTGATATTTGTTACGAGTTTGCTCACGAACAGTATTACCATTCCAAGGGTAAAGACGACGGTCAGAGATTCTCTCATCCTTAGGCGAAGTCTGGTTTCCTTGAAGGGCCAATGCTGCATATTCCCATTCTGCTTCTGTAGGCAAACGGTAAGAAGGCAACATGATACCATCTTCAAATTGAACACGACGCTCTCCACCTGTCTTCAAATCTGGAAGATTCTTACGAACACTTCCTTCATATTGACCAGCAAGGTATGCTTCTGTATTAAAGTTATCCTCATCTTTCTGATCAGAGTTAGAATTAAGGATACCTCTTTCAATAAGAACCATTTCGTTTACACGGTCAGTTCTCCATTTGGCATATTCATTGGCTTGTAACCAAGAAACACCAACTACAGGATACTGATCATATGCAGGGTGACGGAAATAAGTTTCTACGAAAGGCTCATTATAAGCCAATTCTTCTCTCCATACCAATGTATCAGGGAGTGCAGTCATTTGAACTTCTGGATAAGATTCTCCAAAAACTCTGCTCAACCAGAATAGGTATTCTTTGTAATCAGTGTTGGAAACTTCTGACTCATCCATATAATAGGATGATACAGTTACCCTTCTAGGAATATTATTCCATTCAAATGTAACATCTTGTTCCGTTACACCCATCATAAACGTACCACCTTCAATCAGTACCAGATTAGGACCGGTAGCCTGACCTTCATAGTCACGTTTTTCAAAACCGCCCCATTCGGCGTCATTGTATTTCCATCCAGTAGTAGAGGAACGTTCCTTCTTACCACAACTTGAGGATGCTAAAACTAGTACGAATAGTACTAAACCAAAACCAAAAAGATTCTTCATTGCAAGCTTAGGTTTTCTTTTCCTTAGAAAATAGACAAACAAATATAATCAAAAACCATTCCCAGTAAAGTTATTACCAAGAAAAATCCGAGTTATTTTTAAAAAAATGAATATAGTTACTATAAACTCTCATTTATCGTGCCACCTTATCATTAATTAATTCAAGTTGAGTGAAACGCAACGAGATTTTAGACATTAGAATAAGTAGCCTTTTATGCATTTTTATGTGAATTTAATTAAATATCTAATATCTGTAGCATAAAATGTAATTTTATCGAAAGAGTTTGAAACAATCATTGTAATCTAATGGTTTCTTTTTACCATTATCGAAATTAAACAATATGCTCACTTCATGAGAGCCATCCGACTCAGATTGCAATTGGGAGACTGTTAAATCGTAGCTATAGCCCAATTTGAATATTCCTTTAGTGAATCCTACTAGGAATATCGCAGCATCAGAGTTGGAAAAAGCATGCCTATACCAAACTCCTCCAAAAATGGGACCCATTCCAATATATGTACCTACATTAACTTGTTGGAAATTCCGTTGTTTAGTATACATGATGTTAGGAGATATGAACGCAGGAAATTTGCTCTTATTGTTCTTTGACAAAGAAATTTGTGCTCCTCCATGTAAGCTAAGTCGCATAGGAAGACCATCTATTAGTCCTTCATTAACTCCGAGTATACTCTGATTAGGAGTATTAAGATGGTGTAAGGACAATCCTCCATAGAACATTTTACTGTATAGTAACAAACCTGTAGAGAAATCAAAAGAACCCTTGGACAATTCTAGAGGACGATCTTCTTCTGTAAGGAAAGCCTGTCCATCTAAAGGGTCTATTTGATCTAAGAACACCAATTTATCCCAATCCAAGCTAGTCTGATGGAGTCCTGCTTGGATGCCTCCTTTTATAAATATATCCTCTGTAATATTCAATCTATAAGAATAGATGACATTAAATTCTGCTGTCTTGTAAATTCCATCTCCAGCTTGATCAACTAGGACATTGAAACCTATGCCACTTCTGAAATTTTCTATATATTGGTCGTAGGAAACAGAATATGTGGTATATGCATTAAATATAGATGACCACTGATTTCTATAATTTAATGCAACCCTTGGCGAATTAGTCGTTCCTGCAAAGGCAGGATTGAGTAGGATAGGTGCAGAATAGAACTGACTAAGCACAGGATCTTGAGCAGATAACCGTCCTCCAATTGACATAAGACAAAAGAATAGGAGGGGGATCGTAATTGAATGTAAACTTCTATTCATAAATAATGTATAGTAGGCTGTATTAGGTAATGATAAGCAACTGAAATTAGTACCTCTCTAAAGAAATAACTTACTAAAGTCTTAGTATTGTATGTTATCATGACAATACAATAAAGTCTTTAACGTTTTTATAACACTTTTGTTTGTCAAATACCTAGTACATCATATAAAGTGTATTAGAAACAGTTCTAAATAAATTCGCATTTATCCAGATAGTCATGCAATATATAAATAAATTAATTCTGCTCGTTTTCTTATCTATCGGCTTAACATCATTAGTCGCACAGGAAACATTAAATATAGAAGAAACCCTTAATTGGGAAGGAAATTCTTTTGATGGAGCTTTCTCTACAGAACGAGAGGTGCTGCTACCTTTATATATGAATCGCTTGGCTTTGGCAAGTGGTGGAAAGGTAAGTGCACGTCTTGTATCCACTACTTTTGAAGGTTTTGATGGAGAACTAGATGAAAGTTTAATTAACGAAGAAATAGAGGTGACTGCTTGGATAGAGTGGGATAGGAGAAAGCCTTTTTGTAAGGTGAGTTTTATTCCCTTGAGGAAAGGTGCTGGAGGAATAGAGCAATTAACCAACTTTACATTAGCCATAAATTTTATTCCATCTGCTTCACCAGCACTCAATACAAGGGATAATACTTATACGTCTGCCTTGTCTGATGGAGAAATCTATAAAATTTCTGTTAACGAGTATGGGATACATAAGTTAGATTATGATTTCTTGAATTCCTTAGGAATTGATATGAATGGCTTATCTCCCAAATCTGTCAAAATATATGGAAATGGAGGAGGAAGACTTCCTGCTAAGAATAGTGATTTTAGGCATGATGATCTAGTAGAGAATGCGATTTTTGTAAGTGGTGAAAATGATGGATCTTTCGATCAAGAGGATTACATCTTGTTTTATGGAGAAGGAGCTGATGAAAAAACGCTCAATGAAGATACAGGCAGGTTTTCAGATGTAACTAATCCTTATGATAGTAATAGCTACTATTTTATTAAAATCAACTCAGGAAATGGATTGCGAATTAGTAATACATCATCCCTGGGCAGTACATTATATACATCTACTTCTTTCAATGATTTCCAAAGGCTGGAAGAAAACAAGGCTAATTTATTAAAAGAATTTATATATACGACAGGTTCTGGAAGCCAATGGTTTGGTGATAAGTTTGATCTAATTACAGAAAGGAATTATAATTTTAACTTTGATAATATATCGCCTTCTTCTGAAGTAGCATTCGAAGTCCAGATGGTGGCAAGGAGAAATGGAAATTCCACTAACTATTCATACTTTACGACTACCGTAAATGGTCAGCAATTCCAAAGTACAGGAATAAGCGGAACGACAACATCAAATATAGAAGCAAGATATGCACATTATGGAATTGGTGCAGGTAGTATAATATCAGGTGCTGATAACGTAAGTGTAAGTATAGAATATGATACTCCAGGAGCTGAAGCATGGTTGGATTATATCAATATTAATGTAAGAAGAGAATCGGTTTATACTGGAACACAGCTCACTTTTCGAGATTTAAATAGCGTTGGACAATCAGCCACTACTTTTCAACTCAGTGGAGTCAATAATAGTATAGAAGTATGGGACATTACTAATCCGCTTTCTCCTAATAGGCAAGAAACCAATATCCAAGGTAATCAATTATCATTTGGTACAGGTACAATGGTATTAAAAGAATATATCGCATTTGATAAAACAACAGGATTCAAAACTGCCAGTCCAGTAGGAATTATCAATAATCAAAATCTACATAGTATTGATAATACAGATGCCTTACTAATCTATCATAAGGATTTTGAGGCTGCGGCACTCAGATTGAAAGAGCATAGAGAGAGCCATTCTAATATAACGGTAGCAATGGCAGAGATAGATGAGGTTTTTAATGAATTTTCTTCTGGTTCTGCAGATCCTGTAGCTATTAGGGACATGGCAAGGATGCTCTATGAAAGATCGAATCAATTTAAATACCTTATTCTATTAGGTGATGGTTCTTTCGATTATAAGAACACTTATAACTATGAATTCAATTCGAACTTCATTCCCGTCTATGAAACTATAGAATCCTTATACCCTATTGATGCTTTTCCTACAGATGATTACTTTGCCCTTTTAAGTGATGACGAAGGAGATAACCTAAGAGGAGCATTAGATATAGGAGTAGGAAGATTGCCTGTTGCGTCTATTCTAGATGCTAATAAAGCTATACAGAAAATAATAGACTATGATACATCATCAGATATGCTTGGCGATTGGAGAACTCGAATTACTTATGTAGCCGATGATGAAGATACGAATACTCATATTGATCAAGCAGATGAAATCGCAACTATTGTAGACACAACCTATCACGATTTTAATATTAATAAGGTTTACTTTGATGCATTCCAACAAGAATCATCTGCTGGAGGAAATAGCTATCCAGATGCAACAGCATCCATTAATAGCTCCATATTCAAAGGACAATTAATTGTGAATTATCTTGGGCATGGAGGTCCTACAAGTTGGGCACAAGAAAGAGTATTGCAAATTACGGATATTAATAGTTGGCAAAATTATACTAAACTCCCTCTTTTTGTAACGGCCACTTGTACTTTTGCTGGCTATGATGATCCAGAACGGGTCAGTGCAGGAGAAAGGGTTTTTCTTAAAGGAAATGGTGGAGCTATCGCTTTATTTAGCACAGTAAGAGCTGTGCTTTCCAATTCAAATAAAAGGTTAACCAAAGCTACTTTCAATACATTATTTGAAAAAGTGGATGGAGAATATCCAACTATTGGAGAAATACTTCGTTTGGCAAAAAACCTAAATGCAGCAGATACCACAGGTACCAATGCAAGGAAATTTGCATTAGTAGGAGATCCTACACTTCATTTAGCTATTCCTAAATATGATGTATTGACTACAGGTATTAATGGACAGCCTTTATCAGATAATGATACGATATCTGCCTTGGAACAAGTAACTATCTCTGGTATTGTAGCTGATGAAAACGGTAATATCATTAATAATTTCAATGGAACGATCTTTCCCACAGTATATGACAAGAGTCAGAAAATTTCCACTTTAGCCAATGATGGAGGTAGTTATGTGAGGCAATTCGAACTACAAAAAAATATCATTTTTAAAGGAGCAGCCAGTGTTACCAATGGTAATTTTACCTTTTCTTTCGTCGTTCCAAAAGATATAGATTACAATTATGACTTTGGACGAATCAGTTATTATGCTCATGATGGCACATCCATAGATGCTGCTGGTTCGTATGAAAAGATAACAATTGGGGGTACAGCAGATAATCCTATTCAAGACGATAATCCTCCATTAGTAGAGGTATTCATGAATGATGAAGAATTTGTATTTGGAGGAGTGACTAACACTCAGCCTATTATATACGTTAAGTTATCAGATGATTTTGGAATCAATGTCGCAGGTACAGGAATAGGACATAATCTAACTGCGATTTTGGATGATAATAATCAGGATGTTATCGTATTGAATGATTTTTATGAAGCAGAGGTGGATAATTTCAAAAAAGGAGAAGCACGCTATCCTTTGAACGAAATAGAACCGGGAAGACATACGCTAAGAATAAAAGGCTGGGATATCGCCAATAACTCTGGCGAAGGATACACAGAATTTGTAGTAGCAGACGATGCCAATATTGCTTTAGAGCACGTATTGAATTATCCTAATCCATTTACGACGAGTACAGAATTTCAATTTGAACATAATCTTGCTGGACAAATGGCAAGGGTACAAGTACAAATTTTTTCAGTATCTGGTAAACTGGTCAAAACTATTACAGAAGATGTCCTAGCAGAAGGAAACAGGATAACAGGTATCGAATGGGATGGTACAGATGATTATGGAGATAGAATAGGTAGAGGTGTTTATTTATATAAAGTAACACTTGGCAATTTTTCTGAAGAAAACATCAATCAATCTGTTAGCAGTGAATTTGAAAAACTAGTTATTCTGAAGTAAGAATGATGTGCTAAGTACTAGAGAGAAAATGGTCCAATAATGCTACCTGCATGGTTTTATAAGTCATTTTTTATCTTTAAATCTCATCACCTTAATATCTTGACATTTGCTTTAAAAATAAATTATACTGATTTTTTTTCAAAAAGTATTTGTCATAAATCATTTCAAGCTGTACTTTTGAACCAATAACCAATAAATTTCAAGAACTAAATATAGAATATGGATAAAAGATTACCCAAGTTTTTATAAATCGTATATTTGCAGACTTTAAAAATAAGAATACAGTTATGAAGAAAATTATTTGGGTATTTTTTATTACCCTTCTACTTACATCGAATGAGAGCCTAAAGGCTCAAGGAGGTTTCGACTGTAGCTTCAATGCTGCTACAGGAGAATGGATTACTAGCACAGGACAGCCTTGTGTCAATACCATTATAACAGCCGTACCGTTTTTAAGAATAATACCAGACGCACGTTCAGGTGCTATGGGAGATGCAGGGATTGCCACTTCAGCAGATGCCAATTCTATGCATTTCAATACTTCCAAGCTTCCTTTTGCGGATAGCGAATTTGGAGTATCAGCGACTTATACACCTTGGTTGCGTTCCTTAGGTCTTACAGATGTCTATATGGCATATTTAACCGCTTATGGAAAATTCGGAGCGAAAAAAGATCAAGCTGCTGGAATAGGAATTCGATTCTTTTCTCTAGGACAGATCAATTTTACCAATGAAAATGGAGACCCTCAAGGTACAGGTCGTCCTAATGAATTTGAGTTGAATGGTACTTATGCTCGTAAACTATCAGAAAACTTTTCTGTAGGAGTAGGGGCCAAATTCATTTATTCCAATCTTGCTGCTGATCAAGTAGTAGGTGGAGTGGAAATCAAGCCAGGTGTTACAGGGGCAGCAGATATTTCCTTTACTTTTAATAAGGAAATAAAATTGGGAGGAATGGACGCACGAACAACTACAGGTCTAGCTATTACCAATATTGGTCCTAAAATCACTTATACTAATTCTATTAATAAGGATTATATACCTACGAATCTAGGAATAGGAACTGCATTGGAATTGGATTTTGATGAGTTTAACTCAATCACGATCACAACTGATTTTAATAAACTAATGGTACCTACTCCTCCATTCGAATTGGTGGATGAAGATCCTGCAGATGGTCAGCCAGATTATAAGCAGCAAGGATTGATAGGTGCGATGTTCAGTTCATTTGGAGATGCTCCAGGTGGATTCGGTGAGGAAATGAGAGAATTCTCTATCTCTGCTGGAGCAGAATATTGGTACGATAAGCAATTCGCAGTAAGAGCTGGTTATTATTGGGAGCATGCTACGAAGGGAAATCGTAAGTATTTCACAGTAGGTCTAGGAGTAAAGTATAGCGTATTTGGATTGAATTTCAGTTATCTTGTACCAACGTCCAATCAGCGAAATCCGCTAGATAATACATTACGTTTCACGTTATTATTCGACTTTGGTGAAAATGCGAGTAGTAATGAATTCTAATTGGAATAAATAATTATTTTTACATATTAATAAAAAGGATGAAGCGTTTTGCTTCATCCTTTTTATTTTGCATTGAAGTGATTGGCTATATGAAATCTAACAATGATTTTATGTGTAGCTTTGGTATATAAATAATCATTTCTTATCTCTACCTCTTAATATCTAATCATCTATTCAGCATGGAAAGAAGAGAATTTATTCGACAATTATCAATGATGGGAATAAGCAGCACAGTATTCCCTTCCCTTAACCTAAATAGTATGATGAACACAGGACTGACTAAAAGTGATTTTGGAGATGATTTTAAATGGGGCGTTGCTACTGCAGCTTATCAAATAGAAGGAGCTTACAATATAGATGGTAAAGGACTCAGTATTTGGGATGTTTATGCCAATAAGAAAAAATCCAAATCCATAAAGGATCGTACCAACGGAAATGTCGCTTGTGATTTTTATCATAGATACAAGGAAGATATTAAGAATGTAAAGGACATGAATTTTGATGTCTTTCGTTTTTCTACTTCATGGGCGAGAATACTACCAGAAGGAATAGGAAAGGTAAATCAAAAAGGAATAGATTTTTACCATAAGGTAATTGATGAATGTTTGGAGCAAGGAATAGAACCTTGGATAACATTATATCATTGGGATTTGCCACAGGCATTGCAAGAAAAAGGTGGCTGGGCTAATAGAGATGTTATAGATTGGTTTGCAGAATATTCAGATGTTGTTACCAAAAATTATGGTGACAAGGTTAAGAATTGGATGGTACTGAATGAGCCAGCAGCTTCTACTACGCTTGGACATTTGGCAGGAATTCATGCTCCAGCGAAAATTGCTCCTAAGAAATTTTTAGCTTCTGTTCATCATACGACCATGTGCCAAGCAGAAGGTGCTAGAATCATTCGCAGAAATGTAAAAGATGCCAATATAGGAACGACATTCTCTGCTTCTCACGTCACTCCAAAGAATGATAAAGCAATGAATGTGCGAGCTGCACATAGAATGAATATTCTATTGAATCGTTTATTTATAGAACCTGCTTTGGGAATGGGTTATCCTACAGAAGGTTGGAAATTTATTGCTAAAATCAAACGTTATATCAAAGAAGGCGATATGGAAAAACTTGCCTTTAATTTTGATTTTATTGGTGTTCAGAATTATACTCAAATGATTGCTACACATTCCTTGATTCCTTTTGTGTGGGCATTTGAGGTTTCTCCTAAAAAACGTGGTGTACTTCCAGAAAATATGACGGATATGGGATGGGAAGTTTATCCAGAAGGTATTTATAAAGTATTGAAACAATTCAACGAATATAAAAATCTTCCTCCTATCATTGTTACAGAAAATGGCTGTGCATTTCCAGATAAAGTAGAAAATGGACGAGTACACGATCTTCGTCGTATTAAGTTCTTTCAAGATTATTTAGTACAGGTATTGAGAGCTAAAAAAGAAGGAATGGATATTAGAGGTTACTATGTATGGACGCTCATGGATAATTTCGAATGGCAGGAAGGTTATGTTCCTCGATTTGGATTGGTTCATGTAGATTTTGAAACACAGAAAAGAACAATGAAAGATTCAGGATTATGGTTTAAGGAATTTCTAAAGTAGAGCCGCAATATTTTGCGTCTGCATACGAAAGACGTGGAACGGAGACGTAAAGTATTGCGTCTGTATGGCGGTAGATTTTTTTTAGTGTCATTAAACCTTTGGCAATATTCCAAGTCTAAAGTTTAAAATCGGGTATAATTTGGAAGCTATTTCAATGAATCAAGATAATCAAGACGAACAAATATTAGCTTTATTGGCTAATCCTTCTACTTATGAAAAGGGCTTTCGTTTGTTGGTGAGCAGTCATTCTGAAAGGATGTACTGGCAGATTCGTAGGATGGTCTTCTCACATGATGACGCAGATGATGTATTACAAAATGCTTTTGTGAAAGTATATCGAAGCATCAAGAATTTCAAAGGAAACTCTAAACTATACACTTGGCTGCATCGAATAGCGATTAATGAATCGATTACATTTTTGAATAAGAAAAAGAAAATGACGATTGCTTCAATCGATCATCCAGATCTAGGATTAGCTAATCAATTGAAAGCAGATGATTATTTTGATGGAAACGAAGCAGAATTGAAATTGCAACAAGCAATCGCTATATTACCAGATAAGCAACGAGAGGCTTTTTGTCTTCGATATCATGATGAGATGACTTATAAAGATATGTCTGAATTAACAGGTACTTCCATTGGGGGATTAAAAGCATCATATCATCATGCATTGAAGAAAATCGAAAATTATATCAAGCATTCTTAATTTAGACACACTATGAAAAAGGATAAACATATAGAAGATGAATTAAGAGAACAATCTCCTTTTTTGAGCGAAAAGTTCAAGGAAAATAAAGGAGGTTTCAAAATACCAGAGGGTTATTTTGAAACGCTACCTGATAAGATTTTGGATAAAGTAGAAGAAGAGTCAGCAACTAAAGTGGTACATATCGATAGCCTTAGTTCAGGTTCATCAGCGAAAGTAAAGAAAATTCGGCCATACAGAATGATAGCTACAGCAGCCTCTGTGATGTTATTAATTGTAGCTGGATTATGGGTTATGAACCCTAGCGAAACTACTTCTCAATATACAGCATTAGAGCAATTGAATGAGGAAGGCGTACTACAATATTTAGATGAAAACATGGATGAATTCGATTTTAGTTCACTGGTAGAAAGCGGTATCGTAATGGATAATGAAATTGACTTCAAGGATATTTCTGAACTTTCTGATGAAGAAACAGACATTTATATAGACGCTATTTTGGAAGGAGATGCAGAAGAGATATAAGTACCTACTTAATTTTAATATTATGAAACACACGATTATCACATTGCTTTTTTTCGTCTTGGCTAGTCAAATGATTTTTGCACAACCACCAGGTAAAAGCGGAATGAAAAAAGAAGCCAGAGAAAAGATAGAAGCATTGAGAAAAGCCTATATTTCTGATAAGTTGGAACTTACAGAAAAGGAATCTAATGAATTTTGGCCAATTTATACTTCCTACAAAAGTGAAGAAAAAGTTTTGATGCATACCTTAAAAAAGCAAAGAAGGAATGTAAAGGAAATGTCTGATGCAGAAGCAGATGTTTTTATTGAAAATGTGCTAGAAACCGAGCAAAAGAGATTAGATCTCAAGAAGAAATATTATACTAAAATGAAAACTGCTATTTCAGCTAAAAAAATTCTAGGCCTCGAACGTTCAGAAAGAAGTTTTAGGTCAGAAGTGATGAAACGAATGAAAGAAAATAGAGGGAAACGCAAAAAGGGACCACCTCCTAATAGGGAAAGAAATCCCAATAAATAACAGGAGTTTATTAAAAATGCCTTAGATCAAATTGAAATTGGTCTAAGGCATTTTTATTTATTGCAATGGAGCTTGCTCTAATTGAAACTTTGGACATCCACAACCAGCCTTACAGCTAGAAAAACTCACTACTACTGCCAAAACAGCAACTATTGCTAATAACTTATATGTATTCTTCATTATTGGATTTTTAAAAATTAGATATTGAAGTGATTTAAAACTACTTCATTGAGATTTTAAGATGCTAAGATATTGAGATAAAAAATGATTATTTGCAATAGTTCATCTTGAAAAACTACTTCTATCATCTTAAAATCTCAATATCTTAATATCTTGTCATCTAATTACAACGCAATTTACACAAAATCATTATTCTATCACTAAGCAAAAACGAATATTAGTTGCTGTTTTGGATTGGGGCTTGGGACATGCTACTCGTTCTATTCCTATTATTCGAGCTATTCTCGAAGAAGGACATCTTCCTGTTCTCGCTTCTGATGGACGTGCTTTGTTATTATTGAAAGAAGAATTTCCTCATTTGCCTGCCATAGAATTACCTTCTTATAACATCAAATATTATTCCTCAAACATGGTCGTCAATATGGCTCGCCAATTGCCAAGGATTACTTATGCTGCTTTCGCAGAACATTTTGCAGTAAGACGAATTGTAAAAGAATATAAAATCGATCTTATTATTTCAGACAATAGGTTTGGATGTTTTCATTTTAAGGTCAAGTCTTGTTTTTTGACGCATCAATTGAATCTAAAAATAGATAGCGTACTCGCTGCGTTTTTAGGAAATCTAGCCAATCGTTTTTGGATGAGTTGGTATGATGAAAAATGGGTACCAGATTTCGAAGGAGAACCTAATATTTCTGGTGTACTTTCTCATCCTAGTCCTGTGAAAAATATACGTTATCTAGGTCCACTCAGTCGAATGAAAAAAATGGATATTCCTAAGAAATATCGCTTGGCAATTATACTTTCTGGTCCAGAACCACAACGTACAATATTAGAAGAGATTTTATTAGAACAAGCCAAAAAAATAAAAGGAAAAATCCTATTAGTAAAAGGAAAAACAGAAACAAAAGAAAGGAATGCTATTGACAATATAGAAATTGTTTCTTTCCTCACTTCTCATGATTTAAATGAAGCAATTTGTGCTGCTGAAATAGTAGTATCAAGGTCTGGATACAGTACTTTGATGGATTTGACAGCACTAGGAAGTCAAGCATTATTGATTCCTACACCTGGACAAACAGAACAAGAAATACTCGCTCAGCATTTTCATGATCAAGGCGTTTTTATGATGCAGTGGCAACATGAAATCAACCTAGAATCAGCATTAGAAAAAATGCACAATTTCAAAGGAAAAAATATGAAAAAATCGCAATTTCCAAAAGAGCTATTTTCATAAGCATACGAGCAGATTTTTAAGCAAGCCTTTTTATTTCAGCATCTACTTAGTAGTCTTCCCTTCATACCACCTTGTGAATATTTTATCCACAGGTTCCCAAAGTTCGATTTTATTATTTTCAGGATCTAAAATATGAACGAACTTCCCATATTCAAAAGCTTCTATTTCGTCACAAATCGTCACGCCACTTGTTCTCAATTCTTCTACCAATTCCTCTAGGTTTTCTACCCTATAATTGATCATGAATTCCTTCTTAGATGGCTCGAAATACTTGGTGTCTTCTTTCATTGGCGACCAATTGAGATAGTTCCTTTCTTCTGGATCTTCCGCTGCTCTGAACTCAAATACAGAACCATATTCATTCGTTACCAAACCTAGATTTTCATTATACCATTTCCGCATTTGAGCAGGATCTTGACATTTGAAGAAGATGCCACCTATTCCTGTTACTTTTTTCTTTTTCATGAGAGCGTGTTCTTTCAAATAAAAATAGAACATTTTAACAGATTATAACAAAAAACCTCCACCCAAATAGGATAGAGGTTTTAAAACAAAATTATTATTAACCTTTATTCCTTAATAAACTTCTCTGTCCTCACAGTACCTTCCTCACTCACTAGCGAAATGAAATAATTTCCACTAGCTAGATTAGCAGTTGGGATAATAATATTTTTATTACTACTCGATAAATCTCTTCTATCTTGATAAACTACTTTCCCTAACACATCCATGATTTGAATATTTAATGCTGTAGTTTCTAACCCAGCTATTTTAATATTCAATTGCTTAGAAACGGGATTAGGAAAGATTTGAATATCCTGTAATTGCTCATTTTCTTCATTGGATGAAGTGATATAAAATGCTGTCGCAAAAGATATATTATCCACCTGTAATTCTCTAATAACTCCGTCAGAAGGCGTAGAAGTAATGACATTACCATTACTCGAATTGATAGCAATAAGTTTGAAACCAGTATCATCAGAACCTCTAAGGATATATATTCCTGTGGCTTGATCGTAAGCTATACCATCTATTTGAATACCCGAAAAATAACCTCCTAAAATAGGTGTAG
>JBNMOV010000041.1:0-18075 GCA_051275765.1 Maribacter sp.
ATATTAGACATGAGTCTGTATCCTCTAATCTCGCTTACACTATCCTTTACTCGTTTTGAACTGACGATACCTTTTCCTACATATTTCATCGCCAGATTGTGATCGCCTAGCTTATAGTAAATATTTCCTAAGGTAATGTAGTTGATTTGTTTGCCTTCTTCATTTCCTGATTTTTCTATAAGTGCTTCGGATTTGAATGCATAATTCAGTGCCTCATCATATCGTTTCTGAGCGACAAGTGTACGGCTAATCTGAGCCATAGTATGTGCCAACATTTCTGTATAATGAATGGATCTTGCCAGTACCAAGGAGCGTTCGAAGTAATCCAATGCTTCATCAAGTTTGCCTACAGTATAGTAGATGTTTCCGATATTATTCATGATAATGAGTCCCGTACTATCATCTAAGGAATCTTCATATTCTTCGAGAACTTTAGTATACCTATCTAATGCTTCGTTATAATTAAAGAGATTAGCATATATCGTTCCTATATTAATGAGGCAATATGCTATACCATAACGATAATTGATTTCCCTGCTCTTATCTAGAGCATTCCTAAAATAGAGCATTGCCATCTTGAAATCATATTTGGTACCATGATATACAGCGATGGCGTTTAGGCCTATAAATTCTTTTTCGTAGTCGTTATATTCTTTACTAAGTTCTAGTGTCTTTATACCAAACTCATATATTTTACCATATTCATGCCTTCTAAGATGCACCCTTACAGCTTGGCTATATACTTCCAAACACAACATCTTATCCGTTTCATTCTCTATTCCATCCAAGGCTATTTCAACATAATTGATAGCTACATCATATTCATTTTGTATATAGTGATATTCACTATATACAAGAAGTGTTTTCAAGCTTATTCTTTGGCTAAGCAAATTGAGGATATCTGGTTCCATGCATTGTTCTAAAATGCTATTTGCCTCTTCATACTTTGATAACAACAAGAGCGTTTCCGCTTTTTTAAGTTGTAACTCCCAGAAGATCTCCTCTTTATTATTACTTGCTAAAAGAGCATATCCATTACTTAGATATTCTAATGACTTTCTGTATAATTCATTATTATCTTGGTATCTTCCTTGGGTATTATTAATATCTATGATAAGTAACAGAGCTGCTACTTTCTGATTAATACCATGAGCATTGAACGATTTTTCTAAGGCGACCTTCGAATATGACATAGCCTTATCGAACTGTCTTCGAGACAGTGACATTCGAGCATGCTCATATTCCTTAATAAATTCCATTTGATTAGTACTAAATACTTTAGAAGTGACTTATTTTATCGAATAGACTCTTCTTTATACGTTAAGTGAAACGAATTCAATAACCTGAGCAGTTATGCCTGTTCTTTTTTCTTCTAAAAAACAGTTCCGTAGCTACGGCTATGCAACGATTTTCTGAATATTTTAGAAGAAAAAATTACTACCCCTTTCTACTCAATTTATTAAATACGTTTCACTAAGCAATGATTCAAAATAATCAATAAGTAATGACTTGTCATTTTAGCACTATACTTCATTACTTATAAGAAAAGGGGGATATTCTATTCTAAAGTCCAATCAAATTATTATTCTAGTTACAGAATTGATCTGCAACTAGAATGATACTCTACATTATTTTTCTACAACTCCTTCCAAGGTTAACACATGTGTTGATGGATAGCCATTTGTCTTTATCGTTACTTGTGGTCTTTGTGCTCCAAGTTTATTTTTGCTATTAAATGTAACAGAAATAACAGAACTCAAGCCTGGCTCTAATGGGAAGAATGAAAACCCAGGGGCAGTACATCCACAAGAAGCTGATGCATCTTTAATGACTAAATCAGATTTTCCTGTATTGGTATACTCAAATTCATACTTCACTACGTCTCCTTCCATGATAGTACCAAAATTATGGCTTTTTTCAACGAAGGTCATCTTAGGTCCTTTCTTAGAAGCTGATCTAGGAGCTGATTTTACTACGGGCTGGGAAACTGGCAATTCTGAAATAGGTTTTGCAGCTTCTACTGCTGCGAGTTCCTTCCTTCTTTTTTCATCTTTTGCTTTCTTTGCCTTGGCTTCCGTCAATTCATTTTCAGTTTGCTCTATGCTATTTTTTTCCATTTTGGTTCCTCCTCCATCTGCTGCTGCATCAGCTAATCTTTTGATTTCAACAGAATCTACTTCTGCTACTTTTACAGTGACAACATTATTATTGACATCGACTGTATCAGCATCCGAATTTCCGGCACAGCTTACAACAAAAGATAGAATAATTAAAAATAGTACGGGTGACTTCATGGTATAGAGATTCATTTATTTCAAGTATTCCATATTATGACGGAAAAATTTCCGTTTGGGTTCTAATAGGGTCTATAAAATCTAATTAAATAGAGTTTAAGTCTTCGCTGATTTTACAACTAAGACTTAAACCCTACTTAATTTCATCTTGTCATTAGGCATTATTCATTAAAAAATCACACCAACATTCTTATCGGATCTTCCAAAATCCCTTTAAGGGTCTTAAGGAATTGAGCACCCATAGCTCCATCCACTACTCTATGATCACAAGATAATGTTACTTTCATCATATTGCCTATTGCCAATTCTCCGTCTTTCACTATTGGCTTTTGGATGATGCCTCCTACTGCTAAGATGCAGGCATCTGGTGGATTAATAATCGCTGTAAATTCTTCTATTCCAAACATTCCTAGATTAGAAATAGTGAATGTATTGCCTTGCATTTCTTGTGGCTGCAACTTGCGTTCCTTTGCCTTTCCTGCCAAGATTCTGACTTCGCCATTGATTTCAGAAAGTGATTTGGTATCTGTATTCCTGATCACAGGAACAAGCAAACCCTCTGCAACTGCTACTGCCACACCTATATTGATATCTTTATTCAATCTTATCCTATCTCCTAACCAAGATGAATTGATATTAGGATGTTGCTTCAACGCTGTTGCCACAGATTTTACTACAATATCGTTGAAAGATATTTTAGTTGGAGCTATTTCGTTGAGTTGTTTCCTTGTAGTGATTGCCTTATCCATATTCGCTTCTATCGTCAAATAGAAATGAGGGGCAGAAAACTTACTTTCACCTAATCTTCTAGCAATTATTTTTCTCATCTGAGAAACAGGCGTATCTTCATATCGTGCATCAGCAACAAGCGGAACTGCTGGTGTTTTAGGAGCAACAGTAAGTTTCGCTGGAGTCGGGCTAGACTTAGATACAGGAACTGGATCCTTCTTAGTTCCAGTTTCTAAAAATGCTTCTATATCTTTCTTAACAATTCTTCCATTGTCTCCTGTTCCTTCGACAGTGGCAAGATTGACACCTGAATCTGAAGCCATTTTCTTAGCTAGAGGAGAAGCTTTGATCCTACCATTTTCAGTAGGTGTAACTGTCTTTGTAACTCTGGTTACATTTGCTTCAACTGGAACTGCTGCCGATTTTTCTTCTTCAGCTGGTGCTTGTTCTTCTTTTGGAGCAGCAGGAGTTTCTGTATCTCCTCCTAAGGCTTCTTGAAAATCTTCTCCTTTCTCTCCAATAATAGCCAATACACCACCTATCGCAACAGCTCCTTCATCTACTGCTATATGCAACAAGAATCCATCTGATGGAGATTCAAAATCCATTGTTGCCTTATCTGTTTCTATTTCAGCAAGGAGATCCCCTATTTCTACTTCATCCCCTACTTTCTTATGCCATGCTACGATATTCCCCTCTTCCATCGTATCACTCATACGGGGCATTTTGATTACTTCAGCCATGATTTTACTTTAATCCGTTTTCTTCTAAAATATTCTGAATATAGGCATCTTTTTCACCTACTATTATTAGAATCTCATTCTCTTTCACATTTGTTGTAGCTTCTTTGGAACGATACAATACTGTACCTTCCCTATAAGATTCTACTTCTATAATTGCCTTATCAGTCTCTACTTCTGCTATGATATCGCCTTTATTAATACCATCTCCCACATTCACTTTCCAACTGACCACTCTAGCAGCATCCATCATATCACTCAACTTAGGTAAGCGAACAATATCTACTCCCCTAATCTTGTCTATTGGCTTTGAATTAGGCATCTCTTCTCCTTTGAGTATATCAGAGACATTTTCATTTTCTTCACCTATCACACCAAGTATATCATCTCCATATACCTCTCCTAAAGGTACTTTAATATACAATAACAATCCACTATCTTCGGCTTCTACCTCCATCAAGGATTTGTATGTTTCTATTTCAACTAGAACATCTCCTTTTTCTACTCTTTCCCCTTCTTTTTTAAGCCATCTGACAATAATAGCTGGATTGTCATCCTCTGAAAACCTAGGCAATCTTAAAACAACAGCCATCCATCTTTTTTTTGTTTCTCAATAAAAGAATGAGGTAAGTGTAATAAATGTTTAATTCTAGCTTGTCGTTTTTACACATGACTTTTTCGAGAGCATTTAAGCTAGCACAGAACGCTATGCGTTTCCTATGTTTTTACTTAGTCATATATGAAAAAACCTAAGTCAATTTTTATACATTTATTATTACTTCATTCTTAATCCGTTTTAATTCATCAAAAATAGTTGAAAATACACTCATTCCCAACCTATCTTGTAAATATATTAATGTATACGTTATTTAGAGTATATTAGTAATTCAATAATTTATTTAAAAATACATCTTTTCCAATTACACTTCGTTCCAAAAATGCTCATTTAACCACCGCGAAACTATTCAGAATCCTCTATTTTGGGCATTCACGAATCTTCGATTTACGCTTTTTGTGCCTCATCTTCTCCTAAAATTCAACTTTTCGCTTAGAGCAGTAATTTTTAAATAACTTCTTAATATACCATAAATAAATCATAAAAATGAAATGAAGTTCCTTTGCTAGATTAGAATTAGAAAGCTACGTAAGCCATTTAAAATATATCTTTAGGATATAAAAGTTCTTTAAAAGTTATTTATTTGATTGCAAAATCGCCTTGTGAAAGAATATCTCCACGCCAAAGACGTGGCAATATGTTTCAAAATACTCATTTAACTATGGCTAAATTATTCACTATACTCCATTTTCAGGTGTTCATGAATCTTTGATTTCCGTTTTTTGATGCCTCATCTTCTTTCATAACTCAATTTTTCGCTACAAACAGCAATTTTTAAACAACTTCGCACTTTATTCGCTGTGATGCGTCTCGCATTATGAATTATTCTTAATTTTGCCAACTATGAATTTTTCTTCAAAATTAATGGAACAAGCTGTGGAAGCTTTTGCTAGTCTTCCGGGTATAGGTAAAAAAACTGCATTGCGGTTAGTTTTACATTTGGTCAATAGGGAAGAAGTTGATGTAGAGCATTTTACTCAAACTATTGTAAAACTCAGAAAAAACATCCGTTCCTGTAATACCTGTCATAATCTATCAGATCATGATACCTGTGGTATCTGTACAGATATACATAGAAAACGAGAAATGGTCTGTGTCGTAGAAGGCATTAGGGATGTGATGGCAATTGAAAACACTGGTCAATACAGAGGTCTTTATCATGTTTTGGGAGGAGTGATCCGCCCTATAGAGGGAATTGGTCCTAAAGAATTAAATATAGATTCTTTGGTGGAACGTGCGAAGAATGGGGAAACCAAAGAAATAGTGATGGCGATAAGTCCGACTATAGAAGGCGAAACCACTACGTTTTATATTTCAAAGCAACTCAATGGAATCAATGTACGAGTGAGTACGATAGCAAGAGGCGTTTCCTTTGGTGGCGAACTCCAATATGCTGACGAACTTACATTAGGAAGATCTATCGTGGCAAGGACTCCTTATCAAATATCTGAATAAGAGCTTATTAAAGTTGGTGAGAAAATGAAATATTCATTCCCTCACCAACTCTTAAAAATCTAATAATACCATGAAATATTTATTGAGCGGATTGTTTTTCCTTTTATCTTTTTCATTTGCGACTTCGCAAAGCGTTATTGATTATAAGGAATATTATGTAGGTACTGGCTATGGCGTTGGTTTCAGAAATTTTGGCAAGCTTAATCAAGTTCTCAACAAGTATGATGAGAATAATGAACAAGAAACTGAATTTGGCGACTGGAAAGCTCCTAATGGAATCTCCTTCTTAGTAGGAACTACACAGAGTTTTTTCAATATAGAGGTTGGATTTTCGCAGATGCAGCAAAGAAAAAAAACCACCTTCAATGACAATGAAGATTTATATAGAAGGGATGCCAGATTAAGGATTAATTCTTACTATTTAGGAATAGGTGTGTTTTTTCCTGTTACGAATAATTTTGGGTTTGGATTAAATGCTTCTGGAGATTATTATAAAATGAAATTGAGTACTAGAGAAGCATTGGAAAAAAGTATTAATCGTTCTTCTTTCATTTCTCCTGTGACAGAAACTTCCTATGGAACTACATTTGAAGCTAAATTTTATTTTGGACAAATGAATTATCATGGTACACGATTCATGATTAAACCTTATTATAGTTTGATTTTCAGCGATTTGAATGGTGCCTCATTTGACGAGTCCATCAATGGTGAAGGAGCATCAGAGAATACAAATTCTAGGCAAAAAATGTCTCATTTTGGGTTAAAGTTTGTCATTACTTACGCAGTAATCAAATAGATTTCGTTGGAAATGTATAGTCAATAACTGTAATGAAACTAAGTGTTGTCATAGTCAATTATAATGTCCGTTTTTTTCTGGAGCAGACTTTGCTTTCGGCGAAGAAAGCTGCTAAAAAAGTGGAAACGGAGATTTTTGTGGTGGACAACAATTCTGTGGATGATTCTGTGCAAATGGTTAAGGAACGTTTCCCAAACGTGACGCTTATCGCCAACAAAGATAATCCTGGATTTTCAAAAGCTAACAACCAAGCCATTCGCCAATCCAAAGGCGAATACGTTCTTTTGCTCAATCCTGATACTGTTGTAAATGAAGATACTTTTGAGAAGTGTGTAGATTTTATGGATCAGCATCCAGAATGTGGTGGACTAGGGATAAAAATGATAGATGGTTCGGGGAAGTTCCTGCCAGAATCAAAACGGGGATTTCCTTCTCCAGCTGTAGCATTCTATAAGACTTTTGGCTTGTCTAGCATATTTCCAAAATCTCCCGTTTTCAATCGATACCATTTAGGGCACTTAGATAAAGATGAAACACATAAAATAGATGTACTATCTGGAGCGTTTATGATGCTTCGTAAATCTGTTTTGGATGAAATAGGATTATTGGATGAGGCTTTTTTCATGTATGGAGAAGATATCGATCTCTCTTATAGGATAAAAAAAGCAGGATATGAAAACTATTATTATGCAGATAGTACTATCATTCACTATAAAGGAGAAAGTACAAAAAAAGGAAGCCTCAATTATGTAAAGGTATTTTATAATGCGATGATTATTTTCGCAAAAAAACACTTTATAGGAACTAAGGGTTCTTTGTTTATTTTGATGTTGCAAGCGGCCATTTATTTGAGGGCAGCCATGACGCTGACTTCTAATTTTACTAGGAAAGCATTTCTTCCATTTTTGGATATTACTTCCATTGGAATAGGCTTGTTTTTCTTAAAGGATTTCTGGGCGAATTATTATTACAAAAGTCCAGACTATTATGATTCGTCCTTTATTTGGTTTAATATTCCACTTTATACGAGTATCTGGGTTTTGTCTATTTTTTTTAGTGGAGGTTATGATGAAAAGGATAGCCTTAGACGACCAATAAGGGGTTTATTTATTGGTACTATTTTATTGGCTGCTATTTATGGATTTTTAGATTTGGAATTCCGTTCGTCTAGAATGCTAATTGTTTTAGGTGCTGTTTGGTCAGCATTTTCTGTGATGGGTATTCGTTTATTCTTGCATTTTATTCAATATAAAAATTTCAATATTGGTGTTCCTCGACCTAGCAATTTGGTTATTGTAGGTTCTGTATCTGAAGTAGATCGTACATTAAAATTATTGCAAGAATCACAGGTCAATAAAAATATTATTGGCAGTATATTTCCAGATGGAAGTGATAATAATCATTCATTTAATTTAGGTCGTTATTCCCAATTAGATGAAATTATTCGTATTTATAAAGTCAATGAAATTATCTTTTGCTCAAAGGATATAGAGTCCCATAAAATAATGGATTCTATGAGTAATTTAGGTTCAGAAATTCAATATAAAATACTACCAGAAAAAAGCATTAGTATTATTGGCAGTCATTCAAAAAATCATTCTGGAGAATTATATACGATAGATGTAGCTTATAAGATCAATAGCCCTATTAATAAAAGGAATAAAAGATTTATGGATATAGGTCTGTCCTTTATTTTTATTTTATTTTTTCCAATTATTATTTTATTTGTTAAAAATAAAGTGAATTTTATTAAAAATACGGTCAGTGTTCTTTTTAATAAAAAAACGTGGGTAGGATATAGTCAGCCTCAGCAAAAATCATGGTCACTACCTTCACTAAAACCTTCTGTCCTTCATCCTATTGATGCTTTTGGCATTAAAAATCAAGACATTAGTACTTTACAGAAGCTGGATTTCTTTTATGCCAAGGATTATACCTCGCAGGAGGATTTATTTATTATATGGAAAGGATTTAGGGAATTAGGGAATTAGAAACTAATTTAATACAATAACAAACCTATTCCAAAAACAGCAAAGCCTAACGACATAAATATAGAGATAGAAGACCAAAACAATAATGTATATTTAATAAAAGTCTTCAAATAGCTTTGTCCATAAAACAACTTCATTGCAAAATAAATATAAATAACTCCTAGTACAAATGGTAATAAAGAAATAATGGGTATAACATCAAAAAAGTAACCTATTATAAAAAATAAAACTCCTAATAAAAACATAAATGAATTGACATGAACCAAAAACACAACGTGTTCTACATAATATTTTTTTTGTCTAATATATAGTAGCATTAAAACAATAGCCAAAAAAGGGATAGAGGCCAAAACCACCCAAGAAATTCGACTCATTAAATACTTAAGATAACCTCCAGGCTGTACAGCAATTTTCCTTGCTCTTTTCATTAATATTTTTTTCCAATATACCTCAACTTTATATTTTTCTAAGAATTCGTCATCTGATAATGTTGCTAAATCACGATAAGAAATTGATATCCTATCCGAAAGTCCAATTTGTATTGTTCCATCTCCAGGAGCAATAAATCGCTCTATGGAATCTACGATCCCATTCAATTTTGCATTAGGATAAACTTCATCAAGATAAATATGTAACGTATCTTTTTTCTGTTCTAAATACTGTATAGTGTGTTCATATTTTGCATAATCATTCCCTTCGTCTAGTCTATCAAATCCACTACTAGCATAATACATAAAAAATGCAGAATAAATCACTAGTAGAAACAATAGTAATTTACCTGGATGTGTATACCTTGCTCTACGACCTTTAAAAAATTCTGAACTAAGAAAACCTGGTCTAAAAAGCATTATAGGAGTGATCCATATCTTGGCATCCCAATTAAAAATACTAGAAAAAAAACCTCGTAAAAATTCCGACAAACGGACTTTACCTTTGATATTCTTTTGACCACAATTACTACAGTAACGTTGATCAGTCTTGTGTGGATAGTGGCAATTATGACAATATTTGTTTTTCATATCTTGTTGAAATATAAAAGTAAGTATAACCCTTGTTATCGTATCAAAATATTATTCAAAGACTAATCTAACAAATACTTAGACCAAATAAAAATGGATTACCTTTACAGGCATAAAACAGAATATCAT
The DNA here is from genome assembly GCA_051275765.1 of Maribacter sp. Classification (GTDB taxonomy): domain Bacteria; phylum Bacteroidota; class Bacteroidia; order Chitinophagales; family Saprospiraceae; genus JAHDCE01. The sequence continues at coordinate 9,770 of JBNMOV010000041.1, forward strand.
GCTAAAAGAAAAAATCCAACAACTCGCCAATACTTACCAAGCAGAAGCTATCGAAATTCGTAGGCACCTCCATATGAATCCAGAGCTATCTTATGAAGAAGTAGAAACTGGACAATTCATTTCTAAAAGATTGACAGAGCTTGGTATTCCACATGAACATGGTATTGCTGATAATGGTATAGTGGCAATGATAGAAGGAAAGAATCCTACGAAAAAAATCATCGCTTTACGAGCTGATATAGACGCACTTCCTATAAACGAAGCGAATGATGTACCTTATAAATCAAAGAAAAAAGGCATCATGCACGCTTGTGGTCATGATGTGCATACTGCTTCTTTATTAGGTGCAGCAAAGATTCTGAATGAGTGCAAAAATGATTTTGAAGGGAGCATAAAATTACTTTTCCAACCTGCAGAAGAACGACTTCCAGGTGGTGCATCTATCATGATCAAGGAAGGTGCATTGGAAAACCCAAAACCTGTTTCTATCATTGGACAGCATGTTCATCCGCCGTTAGCCGCTGGAAAAATAGGCTTGAAACCAGGTATCTATATGGCTTCTGCTGATGAAATTTATGTAACGATTTCAGGTAGAGGTGGTCATGGTGCATTGCCACAGGATTGCATCGATCCTATCGTGATTACTGCACATATCATCACTGCATTGCAACAAATCGTGAGTAGAAATGCTGATCCTACTATGCCTACAGTGTTGACTTTTGGTAAGATAAATTCTACTGGAGGAGCTACGAATATCATTCCTGATGAAGTGAAACTCATGGGAACATTCAGGACTTTTGATGAAACATGGAGATATGATGCTCACCAACGCATGAAAAAAATGGCGGAAGCTATCGCTGAAGGAATGGGCGGAAATTGTGATTTCAAAATAGTGCGTGGTTATCCTGCTTTATATAATAATCCAACATTAGCGATTAATACCAAACAATGGGCAATTGAATTTCTAGGCGAAGAAAATGTGGTGGATTTGCCTATCAGAATGACAGCTGAGGATTTTGCTTATTATTCTCAAGTAATGCCAGCTTGTTTTTATCGACTAGGTACAGGAAATGTAGCAAAGGGAATTACCTCACCAGTTCATACCAATACCTTTGATGTGGATGAGGATTGTATGGAATTGAGTATTGGTTTGATGGCTTGGTTGGCAGTGAAGGAGTTAGGAAATTGATTTAAAAATTAGAAATTGGGGATTAAAAAATATAGTGTGGAGACGCGATGCCTCGCGTCTGTACAGGTTCTTTATTTTAGCTTTTTTTGGATTTCTTTGAGTTCTTTTGCTTTGTAATCAGAGCCTGAATTAAGGTAATTCTTGATTTCTGTTTTAGCGTTTTCTGTTTTTTCTAGCTTTAGTAGCGTGAGGATATAATGCCAATCTGCCTTTGGTGCATTGAGATAATCTGTTTTTCTTAATGCATTAAAAATCGTCTTGGCTACTTCATTTTTATTCAATTCTAAAGCAGTAATTCCTTCTGCTAGCTTGAGATCAAACCAGTTAGGATGCGATGTGGACAAAGTATCCATTAATGTGGATAACTGACTATTTGCCTTTGTATAATCTCCTGTATTAAAATCATTTTCTATACTGGAAATGATGTCTTCTGTACTTCCTTTAGTGATAACAGATAGCTTTTCTGGCTTGGAATATTCTGCAAATAAATCCTGCGGATTCGCAACAGAATTCAGATTACTAATATAGAAAAAACCAACTATCAGCAAAATACTCGCCACCAACGCCAATGGCTTCCAATTCATCTTCCTGACTTTGGCTTCTGGAGCTTTTTCCTGTTCTTGATTTTTATGCGTTGCTAATGTTTTATTCAGCTTATTTTGAAAGGCATTCGCTTCCTTAGAACCTAAGAAATTTTCCAAACTTACATCAGATTCTTGCACTTCCAATGGTTCATTATTGAAATGAGCCAATAGTTCTTGTTGTATTTTTATTTCGTCCTTGAGTTGAGGTATCGAACTGATCTGTTGCTCGAAATCAGTCAATTCCTGCCCCTGTAATTCCCCACTGAGATACTTATCTATGAGGTCGTATATCTTCTCATTAAAATCCATCACGTTCTATACCTTTTATCACCTCTTATCTGCTTGATAAGACTCGATTTACATTTGAAAACCCGCTGTCGTACAGTAGATTCAGAAGCATAATCTAAACGCTTCATGATCTCTTTTCCTGATACTTTGTCGAGATGTAGCTGTAGGATTTTCTTGCAATTATCGGATAATTTTTCGAATATATCTTGAAACAATTCCCATTTCTCCTGTTCCAAAATAGCCCTAGCTCCATCTTCAGTTCTATCCATATGTTCGACATAGGACTCATTTGTTACCCTCGTGTTAATTTTTTTATTGAATTCTCGTCGCCAAATATTCTTACAGGCAGTAAAAAGATAACCTTCAAAAGTAGATTCGACCTCAAATCGTTTCACTTTCATTCGAGCATACAACTGCATCAATACCTGATTAAAAACATCTTCTGCATCAGTTGCTCCTCCACCCTCTTTCATCACGAATCGCTTGACCATTGGCAAGAAATCATTATAAATTCCTAGCAGTACCTTATCATCCCCTGATGCAAGTCCTTCTGTATAATATGTATTAGAATGTTTCTGCATTTGCTTTGCTTCTAGCCCAAAGATAGTCCTAATACTAATCCATATTTGGAATTTGTATTAGAAATTCCAAATATGGATTAGTATTAGAATTAAAAAAAAATCACATTTCAGTAACAAAACCATAACTAAATGGAACTACTGTATAGAAACAGTATCCACATTAGGATAAATCCGAGAACCTGTCTTAATAATTTATCATTAATTATTACATCGTATATGATGATTTAATAATACATGAAAAAATTTACAAAAGGAGCACTCAAAATTATTCACCTTTAAATTTAATCAGATATGAAACAGTTTAGTCTACTATTATTAATACTAACCATTCTCCAACTTTCTTTATTTGCACAAAATGCCCCTTGTTCTAATTTTGAATCTGGAACTACTGATGGATGGACTCCTATTTTCTCTAATCCAAGTCTTAGCAGTCCTGGTTTAGATGGAACTACTTATCTAAGAATAGGAGATGCTTCTGGAGCTTCTTATGTTGTAAACAACTCATCATACGCTGGAGATTGGAATCAATTCGATGGTCAATGTTTATGCTACGACTATAAGGTCTTCAATGATGCAGTTACCGGCTCATCAAATATCTATCCCTCTATTCAAATTTATCAAGGGGCAGACCCTAGTTCGGCTTCGTTTCGAGCGGTATTTTACCCTAACATCACTATAACGGAAAATGACGATTGGGTACATATTTGTGCTCCAATTGAATTCATTTCTGGAACTTCAACTACATTGCCTAGCAATAGTTACGGAAGTTGGACAATGGTTACAGGAAGTCCAAGTGGCTGGAACAGCCTTTTGTCAGGCGTTAATGGTCTTGCTTTTTGGATTGATGTAGCAGGTTCTAGTGCACAGAATGAAATCATAGGAGTTGACAATGTTTGTATTGAAGACTGTTCATCCGCAGAACCAGATTGTGTGGATATTATCAATGAAAATACGATTTGCAATCCAGACGGAAGTATAACTTATAGCTTTGATTTTACTTACAATGGCACATTACCTGCGGATAATTTCATCGTGACAGATATGCTAGGTAATACACTTTTCAATGTAGGTGGATTAAGTCTTGTCACTGGCAGTACTTATAGTACTGTATCATTTACTATTCCTGCTGGAACTAATGTTTTTTGCTTTAGACTGCGATTATTTGGCGAAGAAGAATGCTGCCATATAGAATATTGTATAGATGTACCTGTCTGCGATCCTTGCGATTCTGTATGGGTAGAAAGTTTTCCTTTGGATGATACTGACAATGAAGGCGATTGTTGCCATAGTATAGATATTGTTAATAATTTTAATGGCGCATATTTTACCAATATTACTTCCAGAATCATTACACCAGGCGTTACATTCAGTAATCCTGTGGCGAATAGTGGTTGGTCTGTTACAGGAAGTGGAAATTCTTTGGATTGGACACCACCAGCTACTCCAGGATTCGTTCCTTTAGGTTCTAATACTGGTGTGATGGATTTCTGTTTGGATGATATTGTTCTCAGTAGCCAAATCCCACAAACCATTGTTTTCGACTGGTGGACAGTCAATGCAGCTGGAGCATTAGAAATCGTATGTAGCGATACTTTAGAGTTCGATTGTTCAGGTTGCTTATTCGTAAGTGATGACATCATAGAATGCAATGACGATGGTACTTATAATTTCAATTTCAATATTTGGAATAATACCAATCCTGCACACGATGCCACAGATTTAAGAATTGTTCCATTGATGTCTGGCGTATGTTTGAATGGAAATGGCTCTTGGACTCCTGTTACATTACCTTTACCATCTTCTCCTTTATCTAGTGGAGGTTCTGATAATCTTTCTTTGACTATTTCAGATTGTGGAGCAGGTTTAGTACCAGGTTCAGTTGTTCCATTTAGATTAATATTATTGGATAATGGTGTAGATTTAGATTGGTGCTGCCACGTAGATACACTTTGGATTACTATTCCAGAATGTCCTGAAGGCTGTACTTGCGAAGATTTTGAAGATGATGTCGCTCAAGGATTCACTATTTCTGGTACTGCATGTACGAAGACATTTACACCTATTGCTCTTGAAGATTGCGATTCTGTGAGATGGCATATAGATGGTGCGATAGTAGGAAATACTAACGATAATAATCCATTCACTTATACATTTACCAATGGTAACCATTTCATTTGTATGATTGTAATTAGATATGCAGATGATGGCACCATATGCGAAGCAGAATATTGCATCAGTATCGATATAGATTGTCCAGTAGAAGGCTGTACCTGTGAAGATTTGCAAAATGATGTCGCTCAAGGATTCATAATTTCAGGTACTGCATGTACAAAAACATTTACCCCTATTGCCTTAGAAGATTGCGATTTTGTGGAATGGTATATAGATGGTACAGTATTAGGAAATAGTAATAACAATACTCCATACACTCATACATTTACCAATGGTAGCCATTATATCTGTATGATTGTAACTAGAACTGCAGCTGATGGTACTATCTGCGTAGCAGAATACTGTATCTACATCGACGTAAATTGCTCAATAGGAAATGACTGTAACTGTGAAACACTGCAAGATGATGTCGCCATAGGATTCTCTATTATAGGTACTACTTGTACTAAGGTATTTATGCCTATTGCTTTAAAGGATTGTGATATTGTGGAATGGTATATAGATGATGCGATAGTAGGAAATACTAATCAAAATACTCCTTTCACTTATACATTTACCAATGGTAACCATTTCATTTGTATGATTGTAACTAGATATGCAGATGACGGAACTGTCTGTGTAGCAGAATACTGTATCTACATCGACGTATTTTGTCTAGTAGCTCCAAATGGAGATCCTATTAATACATTACCTACATTAGAACTTTATCCTAATCCAGTAAAAGAAACCCTCTATTTAGAAATTCCTGCTTATACAGGAAAACATACAAATAGAGAAGCTAAGGTAAGTCATGTCGAAGTATTCGATATCAACGGAAAGAGAATGATCTTGAATGATAGTCAAATCAAAGGTAGAATAGTATCTGAGAGAATGAGTATGGATGTAAATTCATTGATTCTAGGTGCGTATTTTGTACGAATGACATTAGATGATGGTAATGTTATCTCTGAAAAATTCATAAAAATTAAATAAGTACAAGGACATCAATACCCTTTTTGAATTATTTCCAGATTCCATTAATTTGGAATCTGGATTTTTTATTTCTATGGGTAACATCTATCTTGCAGTATGAACTAAATGATACATGATTAATATTTGACACTCAAGTGTTTTCTACTTTTAAAAAAAATCGTACACATTTATCCACAAAATCGTTATAATGAGAATCAATCAATCGCTATTATTATTTTTATTCCTCTGCTTCAATTTTTCTATCACAGCACAAAGCGAAGATCCTATAGATGGCTGCGATTCCTGCCAACCTTTAGGTTTTAATATTTTTGGAAATGGCGATTTTGAAATGGGAAACACTGGCTTTAACTCAGGCTTAGCCTATGATTCAGCTGGGGATTGTGTTTTAAATTCTTACACCTTATATGATAACTCCACTATAAACTGCCAAGGAAACGAACAAGCAGATCATACTTCTGGCACAGGTAATTATATGTATGTGAATCTAGGAATATTGGATGATTTCGATGTTTCCAATGATGGAACTATCATCTGGTCCAAAGATACGCTGCTACTAGAATTCCAGCAATATTCATTCTCATTCTGGGTGTATAGCGAATCCACCACTAATGATACAGCACCTACTTTAGAAGCGAATATTGGTGGCAACTTGCTAGGTGCGACAAGCTCACTCAACGACAGTCCTCTTGAAAATGGCGGCTGGCAAGAGTTCTGCTTCAATTATACTTCAGAAGAAGAAGGTGTCCAAACCATTTCCATCACAGCCAATTATCCAGAAACCAGTAGTGCAGCGAGTACAGAATTTTTCTTGGATGACATCAGCTTAAATCCACTTTATTCAGATGCGATTCCTTGCGAGTTGATCGTACAATATGAACCTGGCACTTCACAAGCAGACAAGGATTCTATCAGAAACCAATATGATATTACTGTACAAGATTCTTGTGTATGTGGCGATATAGATCTCTGGCTAATCAACCAATTCCCTATGATAATTAATGGAGATACTATAGTGGATATTGAAAAATTAAAAAGATCATCTAGTGCTGAAGCAGACGTACAGGATGTAGATTATAATTATAATACCCAAAACCATTCATCAAGAATAGCTCAAACAGCTACAACAATTTCTACAATTTATGACAATAATAATTTCGCACCTACTTCTGATGATAGCTGTGCGATCGTTGTAGCTGTTATTGATACAGGAATAGACGAAAGTCATGAATTTTTTAATAATCCTCCATACTATCCAGGTAATTTATGGTCGTTTAGTACACCATGTCCTGTAGGTGGAGATAATGGATATAATTTTTATGACAATAACAATACTTTTTATGATGATGGAATTAATGGTCATGGTACTCATGTATCTGGTATAATTGTACAGCAGTTCAATGATAATTTCTCCAGCATTAAAGGTCAGAATTTAGAATTAATGCCTATCAAATCACAAAATGCAAACGGAAAAGGTACTTTATTCAAGGTGATCTGTTCTACATTATTTGCTGTGGACAACGGGGCAGATGTTATCAATATGAGTTTTGGATATAGAGGAGATTCTACTGCTATTCTTTATAATGCCATTGAAAAAGGATTATTAGACAATGAAGTCATTGTAGTCGCATCTGCGGGGAATGATGCTAGAAACAATGATCTATATGGTCATTATCCATCTAACCTCAGTAATGAAAATCTAATTGCTGTAGCTGCGGATACTTTGGGAGAAAACAGTATGAACAGTATCACGCCCTACTCCTGTTTTGGTATTAATAGTGTAGATATTTCTGTATTTGGTAGCATGAATAGTAGCATTCCTCAAGATGTAGATGAACTAGACGAAATACAGGATGGCTTTACTTTCTTACAAGGAACATCTATGGCAGCACCTCAAATTGCTGCCGCAGCGGCAATAGGGAAAGCTTATATAAATAGTGCAAGTAGTATAAAAGCAGGAATCCTAAGTGCAGGAGATGCTGTGAATATAGGTAACAATAGTGATACGCTTTCTATGACAGGTCTAAGCTTTAATATCACCACATATACGACGAACCTAAGTAATACGACTAATGAGCAAAATTGCACAAGTAGCAATAATGCTCCTAATGCTCATATCATTGCGACACCTAGTAATGGTATTAGTCCATTAATTGTTAATTTCGATGGATCTAATTCTACTGATCTAGATGGTGACAACTTAACCTATGTTTGGGATTTTGGTGATGGAATGACTGGAGCAGGAGCTTTGGTTTCTCATACTTATAATAATGAAGGAACTTATACTGCCACACTCATTGTGGATGATGGAAATGAAGGAATTGATCAAATTAGTATAGTCATTGAAGTAACATCTTGTTTGCCACCTACTGTTTTCATAACCACTCCACAATCCAATACTTCTGCTCTAGTAACATGGGAGGAGACGCCTACTGCTACCTTCTATCAAGTAAGATATAAAGTCAAAGGTACTTCAGCATGGACAAGTGCAGGAACATCCAATTTACAAAGGCAACTGAATAA
>JBNMOV010000042.1:0-18069 GCA_051275765.1 Maribacter sp.
GAATGCAGCCAAGACACGTTTGAGTGCTTCCATATCTGTAGCAGCGATTTCTATCAATCGATCAGAAGTCAATATCTGCCCCACAGTTCCTGTAGCCAATAAAGTCCCTTTTTTTATGATAGCGACATGAGAGCATATTTTTTCCACCTCATCCAAAATATGGCTCGCCATGATGATAGTCTTGCCTCGCTTAGAGATTTTCAGTAGCGTATCTCTTACTTCAGCTATTCCTTCTGGATCTAATCCATTGGTAGGTTCATCGAATATCAATACTTTAGGATCGCCAACCATCGCAGCAGCTATGGCGAGTCGTTGTTTCATTCCTAAGGAAAAAGTTCTGAATTTGGATTTTTTGCGATCAAGCAAATTCACGAGTTCCAATAATTCATCAATATTAGGATTCTTATCCTTTTTGATGTGTGCGACGATTTCCAGATTTTTTTGAGCAGACATATAAGGATAGAAATTAGGCGTTTCTAATAGCGTTCCTATGTGCATTCGCTCTTTTTGTCCATGTTCTCCATCGAACCAAGTAAAATCTCCAGCAGTAGGCTGTGTAATTCCAAGCACCATACCTAGCGTAGTCGTTTTGCCACTTCCGTTAGGACCTAGCAGACCAAGTATCTGTCCTTTCTCTATTTGTAAGGAAAGTTGATTTACAGCAGTCAGGCTACCATATTTCTTTGTAAGTTGATTAGTTGTGAGTACAGACACGTTGATAGGAATTTGTTGAATCATAAAAATAGAAAAATTATTGGTCAGAAAGATCCGTAATGGTGTATAATGATTGTTGCTCAATTGAAATTATAAGAAAGCTTTATGATAATCTCTCCTTTTTTTCTTAAATTAGGAGATTAATTGTTGAGGTTGTTAAAAAAGTGGTTGGTAAAAATGATTGTAAGTGCTTGATTTATATATCGATACTCATTTTTAGTTTCGTAGCTGTAGCTACAGCTACGAAAAATAAGCAGGAATTTAAGAGTCAATGGCTTGCAATCAGATTATTGAATCATTTTTAAATAACTTCGTTTTATAAATCATTATCAAAAACATAACAATATGAGAATTAGCTCACTTTTAACTTTGTGTTTTATGTTATTAATGGGCTCTAATGTCCTCTTAGCACAAAACCAAGTTAGTAATTTATCCGCTCAAAGTGATAGGGTAACAATGAATTCGGATTACGAAATTTCTTTCAATTCTATTCCTACAAAAGATGCTTATGTTTTTGATATAAGTCATCTGAATAAAGGAAATAGTTCTGCCACAGCTAAATACCTTGAAAACGGTAATTTAGGGCTGTTTTCTTTCAGTGTTAATCATGTTAGTAAAGAAGCAATTTTACATATTGATCGCCAAAAGATGGATACCAGTTCTTGGGATTTGAAGAAATGGAATTTTATGGTAGAATACTTAGGCAGAAGAATGAAATCCTTAAGTCAGTAATTAAACACAAATCAAATAATCAATTAAAAGTATTCTATTATGAATAATATTAAATACAAAATATTAAGCTTGATGTTACTCATCACAGCTATTATGATATATAATCCAGTTTCAGCTCAAGAACTTGTTATTGATGGTGGTTTCGAATCTGGTGGATTTGGTAGTTGGATAGCTGTCGATGCAGGTGCTGCAGGTAGTTGTGGAGGCACGGATGGTAATTGGGTCGTAGGTACAACAGGATCTGGTACAGAAACACAATGTAATGTATTGACTGCACCTCCTACAGGAACTTTTGGGGTCTTTCATATGTTTGATGCAAGTGTAGCTACAGTTATAAGATTACACCAGAATATAGTTGTTCCAGCTGGAGTAACTTCTGCGACATTGGATTTTAATTATAATTATGATGTTCAGATTTTTGGTGGATCTACTAGAGGCATAGAAATCAATATTTATGACGCAGCAGGAACGACTTTATTGAATAACCTGTATTCAGAGACGGTGGGTACTGCAAGTACAGGAGGTTGGGCCAATATTAATCAAGATGTTACAGCAGGATTAGTAGCTCATAGTGGTACGACTGTTTCTATTGACATTTCACTTGTTATTACCGTAGGATGGGATGGTCCTGCAGCTATAGGTTTTGATGATATGTCTTTAGTAGTAGTAGCAGCACCGCCAGTTCCTGCAGTTATCGCTAATGATGATGCTGATGGAGATGGCATCCCAGATATTACAGATCCATGTGATTGTACCGATCCTTTGAATCCAGATCCTGCAGTGGTATTAGGACCAGGAGGAGGAGAGGTATTCCATGAACTAGTTACAGTTACTTCTGGAGCAGGAGAAACTTGGACGATGGATGCGACTACCACTGGTGCATTAGATGCTACAGGTGTTGCTTTGGCTTTGCCTGCTGCTATGACAGAAATATCTCCAGGGGTTTATACCTTGGGTTTTTATCATGAGATAGCTGTTGGATATGCAGGTGATTTTGGTAATGGTACAGCTACATTAGCTATTGCTAATACTTGTACTGCAACTTGTAGTAGTGTACCAACATTAGGCGAATGGGGTTTGATTATACTTACTTTAGGGCTTTTAAATATGGGTATATTATTTGTAGTGAGAAGAAGAAAATCTTTGCAATTAGCATAGGATAGATTGAAAATAAAATTGGCATCCTCATTCTTATGATAAGAGTGAGGATGTTTTTTATGGAACAGTTTTATCTTGGTATAATTTCCCTTAGAATATCAAATTAGAAAAAAGATAAAGATGGAGAAACTACCTTTGTTGTCATCAGATGAGCGACTTCTAATTACTTTTTTGTCATACAAAGAACCTAATCCAGGTAGGATGCTTTGGGAAGTTGAAGTAAGGCTTGATGATGAAATTATAAATGAAGTGCTGTTTGGTGAGCGTTGGAATGTCATCAATTTTGAAACGAAAGATTTGGAGATTTCAAACAATCAGTCCTTCTATTATATTCCAATAGAAAGCTCTGCTAAACTTATCGATTCAAATAAAGAGCTTATCAAGCTCAAATATCAAAATATCTCTACAGCAAGATTCAAAGGGAATAAATTTTCTGAAGATTATCTAATGGAGATTTTTAATGATGAAATATCACTCACTCATCTATCTACTTTTCAGAACAGTACATTCAAAACTCAAAAAGGAGAGTGGATTTTTTAAGCTGACTTTTTAGACGCGAATCGAATAAGCATTGATACTTATGTGATTAAAAATGGGATAAGAGAAGGTCTTTCTACGATCATTAAAGATATTGCTTCAATAGACTTTATTACGAATAGTTTTTTATAAGAGACAAATTAGAGGTTTTGAAAATAACTCAGTTTAAAAGGTCGATTTGGCCATAATCAATTATTCGTAATAAAGTCTAATATTTATTATAAAGTAATACTTAAGCAAAAAGAAAAATCCTCATTCCAATATATATGGAATGAGGATTTTTCTTTATAAACTGCATAAAATACTGAACTAATTACTTTTCTTCCTTTCTGGAAGCGGGCATTGCCTGTGTTTTTGCTCCACCATATTTCTTTTGGTAAATTTCCCAAGGCGTCTTTTTATAATGGTTTCCACCAAAATAAGTCATGATAGGCTCAAATTTTTCTGGAGGTAAATATCCAGGAATAGGTTGTATCACTTTCTGACCTTCATCGATAAATACTACAGTAGGATAACCTAGTTTTCCATTTGTCATCCATGCTGCCAATTCATGATAGCCTCTTCTACCACTTTTCACAAATTTGTATTCCTTACCATTGAAGGTAATCGGATCTTTCTGTTCAGCATTGAATTTTACAGCATAGAAATTTTCATTGATGTAACTAGCCACTACAGGATCTTTAAAAGTACTGGCTTCCATTTTTTTACACCATCCACACCAATCCGTATAAACGTCTACGAATATCTTTCTTTTCTCCGTCTTTGACTTTACCATGGCTTCTTCCCATGTGAGCCATTGTACGCCACTTTGTGCATATGCATCTACACTCCAGCCGATGCTTAAAACAATACATAGCATCAATGTAATAGGTGTGAATAACCTTGCAGACATAATTTAGTAAATTTAATTTTCTATTGCTTCATCAAATATTACTTCAAGATAAGCATAAAGAACTCGACTAAGAAAGCGGATTAACGTACTTTTAGAAAAGATTAACTTTTTGGTTTGTGGAATTTACTTCTTAGGCTTATCATATTCCTCAAAAGTCATGGTTTTATACTTATTGTTACTGATGTATTTTAATACAGGCATGATATCTTTCGCCTCCATATAACCAGGAATAATGGTAATTCTATCTACTTTTTCATCCATTGCTACAAAAGAAGGGAAACTCAATTTGTTTTCTAAAAGAGATGCTGCTAATTCATGATAGCCTCTTCTACCAGATTTTACGAATTTAAAAGTGTGATTCTTATAAATTATATCTTCTTCCATTTCAGCGTCCAATTTGACCGCATAGAAATTATCACTCATATACTTGACTACCTCCTTATCTCTAAATGTACTGGCATCCATTTTTTTACACCATCCACACCATTCTGTGTAAACATCAATGAATATCTTTTTACCTTCTTTCTCGTTAGCAGCTATCGCCTCATCCCATGACATCCATTCGATAGTAGCGGGTTTTTCAACGCTCGCTTCTTCTAATGTTTCAGAATTGGTAGTAGTAAATGAATAAGAGATGCAAGCTGTGGCAATAATGCCCAGTGCAATAAAAAATGGAAGTAACTTTCTCATGTTATAGATTTAAAATGTAGAATAGTGTTTAGTTATCAGACCTCAGACCTCAGTTAATAGTTTGCTATTATACAAGCTGTGGACTGAGGTCTGTGGACTGTAAACTTTGCAGGCTTACCTGCACTTAATTATGATACATTAATCATGCAAAGTGTTGCAACTACGCTATGAATGTACGCCTAGTCTATCCTTCAAGCTCTCTATTTAACACTATTTAACGCCATTTTCCAGAATCTTCTCTGGTAAAGGAATAGTACTGTCAGCTTTTATGAGTCGACTAGCCAACATTCTAGCTTCACGTTTTGGGTTTCTCCACCAGTCAAGTGAATTAGTTTTGAAAACTTTATATCCAGTTTCTTCTAGCTTTCTATAAACAGATCTTTCAAATTCACTAGCCACTGTACTCATGCCTCGATCCAATGCATCTCCTACGATGAGCGGAATAGGTTGTCTGAAATTAAGTGGAGATATCGTAATGGCTGCCGTTCCTATTTCTGCTAATGGGGAAATGAGCTTTATTCGATCTTGTTCAAAATAAGGTTCTAATTCTTTCCTAACCTGTACGATGAACTTGTTTCTATCCTTATGATTGCTTCTTAAGCTAGGCCATTCGATTTCTTCTAGATATTCGTGGCGTAGTTTACCATCCATTTCTGCTGTAACTGCACAGTAATTCAAGAACCTTACCATAGGTCCACAAGAATTAGGATCGTTTTTTACCTTGTTTTTAACATAAGACATTGGGATAGAAGAACAGACAATAAGCGATTCCAAAGTATGCCCCAAAATGATATTGAGTGCTGCCTGTCCGAAACTGCTTTCCATTTCGTTGAAATGCTGCGTAATATGTCCCCTTAGATTTGTTGTGCCATAAGTAAGTGACCAAACAATATTGTCATAATGCTGATTCAATTCTGATACATGCAATACTCTCAATCCTGATTCTTCCAGTTTGATGATTTTATCACAGAAAGGATTCCTTTTTTGCTTGAGATACAATAGATAACTACTGATGTGATCCCTTTGTGAAATCGTACTAGTTACGATGGCTGTCAATGCCATCGTTCCATCTGATTTGCTAGGAATTTCTGCCAATATCCTTACCAGATGTTCTGCTTCAAGGTTATTGCTTCTATTGTCTTCATCGTACCTATTTCCTTCTGATGGTTTAATGAATATTCCTTGAATTTTATAATCATTAGCATAGTAATTAATATTCTTAATTCCTTTCTGATAAGAAGTGAAATTAAGAAAATCACTACATGCTTTTTCGCTATGAGTATGTTTGTAATACAAAGGAGTGACGCCAATACCTGTTTCTATCATTCCATGTAATAGGATTTTTTTATTGTCAAACAAGGATTGCTGCCTATCTCCTATGGCAAGCATACGTTTCGCCTTTTCAGTGATAGGCATAGCTTGCAAAGTAGGGATAAGATGTGCATCATCGAAAATAACCAAATCAAACTCCATTGCAGCAGAAGCCAGTAATTCTTCAGCTACATCTGGTGTCATCATTAGAATAGGAAAACAACATGGAATTTCTTTAGCATAGGTATTGAAGAGATCCTTCAATTGCATATCTGCTGAAAGTTGGCTTTTTTTACCTGTCAATAACTGATACATTTTCTTATCTCTCTTCCTAAGTGAATCCAGACTTTCTGATTTCCTATAAGACCATAATGAACCAATGAGTGAAGGAAGTTGATTACGAAGATGAGTCAATTGATCCAAATAATTATCCCTGAACTTATCATCTACAGCAGCAGATAAAAAGGAACGATCTGAAAGACAGTTATAAAAATACCAACTCTTGAAAGCAGGTAACCAATTCTTAGCGTATGATTTCACTAAGGCAGTAATCGTTTCTTTGGTGATAGGAAGTATTTCTAACCAATGTTTCTGCCAAGGGAAGAAGTTCTCAAAGCTAGACATATTCTGTTCTGTAGTGTCTAGGAGTTCATTCAATGATTCCAATGAACGCAGTCTTCTTGATAATGTCATGCTATCATAAGAGAACCATTCCTTGAATAACTTGGTCTGATTGAGTTCTTCCAATAAAACATCATGCATATATTCTAATTCTCCTATTCTACTCTTATAATCCAACTGTATTTGTACCGATTGACTATTGAGTGCTTCAGATTCTTGTTTGACGCCTAAGCCTATATTATCTGTCCAATCTATGAGTGTTTCTCCAAAATCACTCAAGTAAATTTGGATATTCTGGATTGTATCTACATCCTTATTTTTAGGGAATTTATAATTGAAATATCTCTTTTCATTATAGAGTTCTGCTAATTCTGAAAACTCTTGGTTGATTTCCTTTTTAGCTTCCTTAATATTGAAATAAGTATCTGAAAATACACCATACATCTGAGCTTTCATATTAGAAGATTTCTTAAAATCCTCTCCAAAAACTTGAGCGTATTCACTTATTTTAGTTAGAATATCTTGATGCTTCTCATTCAATTCTTTAGCATGACTCTCATAGTGATTCCTCAAATTATCACGATAAGATTCTAAACCTTCTGTAAATCTTCTGAGTAAATCTTCTGTTTTGCTGCGATAAGAAGCCACTTGCTTATTAATGAAAGCTTCGCTTTTTTCTAAATTCTGGTCCAAGAAAAGTTCTTCATGAAGCACTCGCAAAGGATGGTTGAGTCGCTTCACATTTTTGAAAAGTCGTTCTCCTTTAGCAATGTCTGTCTTAAGAATATCGTATTCTCTGAATGTAAATTTATATTCACGAGGATTCAACTTACCAGATAAAATATCTTTACCTGCATCTCTATTGCTTTCTATGAAATGTCCTACAGTATCTGTAAAATCAAAAGATCCAAAAGCTTGCTTGTTCATCAGTTGATGATGAGCATTGATTTTATCATGCTTATTCAAGGCACGTTCCAACAGAATTTTAAATCCAAGATCTTGATCCTTAGTAGATTTTTTATTCTTCTGTGATAATTGTTTCAATGCATAAAAAAAGTCACTGAGATCATTATCTGCATCTTTAATCAAATAACTCAATGCTCCTACTTGCTTACTATTAAGTGTGGTATGGATTTGTTGTAATCCAGATATATTTGGAGAAACAATAAGACACGTTTTTCCATTCGCCAATGCGTTGGAAGCAATATGAATAGCAGTATAAGTTTTACCTGTACCAGCAGCTCCTTCTGCCAAAGTAACCGCATTTTTGGCTACTTGCAGGGCTACATTTTTCTGACAAGGATCCGGCTTCACTAAACTGAACGGATGACTAAAGTCAGGACTGACAACCTCGTCTGCTATCATGGGTTGATCATCAACTAATTCTATCTTTTTATGAATATAATCGGATAGATGAAGATGATTATGACCATAAATACCTAGTGTTCCAGAAAACCTGATGACTGGTTCACTTTCCAATTCCTTGATTTCCTCTGTATTGGGGGAAGGAATAATATTATAACCAGAAGTATTTCCTGGAATATCTAATTTAACAGAAATATTATTGCAAAAAGCAGATAACTTTCCTGCATCTAAAGAACCACTTCTTGCCATTTCTTCCATACTGGCCTCTAGATCCAAATCAAATTTTTCCTTCAGGTAATTGATAAGGAATTTATTAGCTTTAATGGTGTTTTTTACTCCTCTTTTAAGTGACCACGTATTGGTACGAAACTGGCTAGCTTCCATTTCTACACTCCAAGTAAAAAATGGAGCTGCTATAGGATTCAGACTGTATTCATCCTTGTGTATGAACATAGGATAACCAAAACAAAGATCATGGATTCCCTTATCGTGTTTTTGGTTGGTGTGCTCTATATATAAATGATGGAATTTATGTCCATCATCTTCACTCGCTTGTATTTCAGCATCTACATTTCCTCCATTGAGTAGTTGCTTGATAAATTGGGTGGAAAATGCATCACTAAGTGAAGCTGTAGATATATCTATTCTGTCAATACTTATAGGAAAAGCATTTCTATAAATCGATTCTTTAAGAGAAATATCTAAATTATCGGAAAGCGACTGTAACCTGTCTTTGTCCCATCTCATGGCGTACTCTATTTTCTTGGTTTTATAGAAGGTAAATGAACATTTCTAAGGAAATATTCTAGAAGTACCTTTTAGCATAGTATCAAATACTTCGTCATAAAAGTCTATATTGTATTTGTGACTAGGTATTAACTCGCAAAATAACATAAACCTACCAATCAACAAAAAAATAGGATCTCTAGTAGCTGTTTTTGAGTGGGTTTAAATAAAAAATAACAAAAAGCAGAATTATTCTTCAAAAAGTGCTGGTCTTTGAGTGATCTCATGATAACAAGCCACGTCTTTAGCATAGTAATGAAGCACCATGCTTTTCCTTGTGCTTCCTGGTTTTATGATAGGATTTCCACCATGTAATAGGTTGGCATGCCAAATGAGTACATCTCCTTTTTTAGGTAAGAATTCCTTTTTAGAGAAGGTATTATTATCAATAATTTCAGCTATTTTTCCCTCATAATTATTATAAGCATCCTTACCTAGGAAAAACTGATTAGTACCATGATCGAAGTCAGCCGTAAGGATATAAGGTAATTTATGGCTGCCAGGATAATAATGTAATACGCCACTGCCTGGCTGTACATCTTCTAATGCAATCCAGATAGCGATCAAATTTCCTAGAGGAAAAGTGGTCATATGTACAGTATCAGAATGAGTATGCTGTTGGCTACCTTCTTCAAAATTGATGCTTTGAAAAAGTTGGATTTCCTTGCCTAAAAGTAATTCTAGTATGCTTTGGATTTTAGGATTATTGACGGTTTCGAGTAATATGTCAGATTCTCTGATGGCAAACATGAGTTTTTTACTGTCATGTTGGTATTTTGCTTGATTTTTTTGCTTGATTTTTTTAATTTCATTATTGATACTCAAGACCTCCTTTTCGCTATAAAATCCATCGAGTACAGCATATCCTTGGTTCGACCAATTGATGATGTTGTTCTGCGTTTTTTTATCAAGTGATTGGAACGTAGGATGTTGAGGAAGTACCAAATTAGAATCTTTTATGTCAAGCCAAGGCTGATCTCCTTTAGCTTCCTTGAAATCTACGCTAGATACTGCCTCAAAGTAAGTTTTTTCTAATCCTAATTTTTTGTATTGCTCATCAATGTGCACTAATTTTTTCTTGTTGAAAAAATTATAAATCGCATATGTTGGTTTGAATCGCCTTAGTATATTTTTTAATCCCATAGTACAAATGTACGGTTTTGTAACTTTTGTTTTTATTATAAACGTGAATAATTCCAAAGAGGAATGCTATGTTATACTATAGTTTCTATGATATGTGTAAAACTCGATTTATGGTATAGTTTTAGTAAATAATTTATTATGTATTTAAATTTTAATTAATATATAAATGAAATTTTTTATATACGTTATAAGGAAGTTGTTCAAATTGAGATACCAGAGGAAATGAAAAATAATCCTCAGTACGCAGAAATTTTAGCCAATCTTCCTGAAGCTGCTATTTCAGAAAAGGAGTTGATTTTTTATGAAGGGAAATCCATTTATAGAAATATAGAAGGAAATGAAAATCCATCTTTTGATATTCTGGATAGCCATTATTTTTTGGATCTAGAGGCTGACGAAAGCCTACATATGATGGTTTTTTTGGTAATAATTTCTTGATCTCAGGTAGGCATCAAGAAATCATCTGGAAAGTTACAGAACGAGAAAAAACGATTAGTGGCTATCGTTGTTTGGAAGCTGTGGTAGGAGATTCTACTGATTTGATTACGGTTTGGTTTGCTCCATTATCAATACTTCTGCTGCTCCTATGTTTTCGATAGGTTTTCCAGGATTTATAATGGAAGCGACCATAAAAAATGGTACGATGGCCCTTATGGCAGAAGATGTTTACCAAAGCAAGCAAAAAAGCCTCTAGAGTTCTTCTCTAGAGGCTTTTGTCAAATGTTAACTTATAAAATCTACTTAATTGGATATAGATACTTCTGTACCTGCGATCCAATGTTTGTCATTGTCATTATAATAAGTGTAAGCAGTAGAAGCTGCAGCTGTAAAATTACCTGCTATTTCTGCCTTTAAATCAAATGGAATTTCCTTTACTCCATTCTTTTTGATATTACGAAAATATAAGATAACATTATTGCCACTTATTTCATAATAAGCTACTTTTTCAGCTTCAACCAACTCGTTCAACTGACGAACCTGAGGACTCAATCCAGCAGGAATTCCTACGATAGCCATTGGTGTTGGTTGGTTTTTACGAGTGATGTTTTCCACCTTCACGTCCATCCTTACTTGATCTCCAACTCTGATTTCCTTTTGTTGTATAGTCGTATTCAAAGCAATAGGCATATCCTTAGAAGAAACGGGCTTAATCGTATTCCACTCAAAGATAACAGTATGGGGTAAGGGATGCTTCGTATCCTCAAATACTACTTTGAAATCATGCTTTCCTTCACCAAAATACTGACCTAAATCAGATATGGTAATCGTTTTATGTACGCCTTTAAGATAATCCTTACTCGCTACCTTTTTTCCTTCTACATAGAAAGCGATAGTACCATCTTCTTGTGTTTCTTTAGCTACATCACTATATGCCAACAGAGCTCTCAATGCCAAAACAGTCGTATGCGTAGGACCAAATGAAGCATTCCACTCACGTCCTTCTCTGATACTTTTAGCTACTGCTTTAATACGTCTTACATTCTTATCTTTTTGCTTAGAAAGATTAAGTATTAAAAGTGATTTTGCTTCAATTTCATAATTTTTACCAGAACCACCAAATACCGTTTGGTTATCTGTAGAAACAATAGCAGAGCCTAAACTAACCAATTGATTTTGACGATTCGTCAATTCATTTGCCTTTTTGCCTTTTCCATAATTATGGTGAGCCAATGCAGCCATTCCTACCAAATAAGCATCGTCTGATTCAGCAGCAGCTTCATATGTCTTTTGCAATTCTGCATCAAAACCATCTATTTTTCCTTCACTCAAACAGTAAACAATGAATGCATTGAATACATCATCATTTCCATTTAATGCCAATGACCAAGTCGTTCTTTCACTGCGAAGGAAACCACCTTTACCATCTTTTCTACTGTTTAACCAATCTACACTTCTGTCGATCATGCTTTGATCTACTGCTTTATATACTTCCTTCATATGCGTAAATTGCATAATCGCAAAAGCAGTAAGTCCTTCATGTCCTACTGGACCACCAAACCATTCAAAACCACCATTAGGCGATTCGAAACCAGAGATACGATCATATCCAAATTTCAATAATTCTCTTGATTGACGCTCAATCTTAGGATTTGATTGTTCCGTTTTTCTCAAATATTGTAAGGCTAGGATATTAGGATAATTACAAGAAGAAGATTGCTCGAAACAGCCATAAGGCTTCTTCATCATTCCTTCCATTCCTTGTACAATTTCTGATAATGCAGAAGGGAATACTTGTAATTCAACATCCAAAGTATGCTCTTCTAAATCACGAATCTCTACTTCGTATGACGTTTCTTTTCCTGTTCCAGAATAAGCTACACGAGTAGGAAATCCTCTAGGAACAATAGTAATGTCCTCTTGGATTTTATCATTGAATAATGGATTTTTAAAGCCAATAACTAAATTATCCATATCGCCTTCTATAGCATCTTTCTTTACTTTATATTTAATCTTCAATACCTTGCTCTTTCCTGCTTTTAGTGAAACATTTCCGCTAGGACTTTTCACTACTTCTAGATTCGCAGGATGTTTGATATCTAATTTCCCTTTAACAGTATAATTTGTATTATTAGAAAGCGTAACAGGGACCTCGAATTCATCGCCTACTGTTACTTCTACAGGAATTTTAGCAGAAATACTGAAAGGCATTTGTGTGAAATATTCCTTTTCTTTACGTCCAATTTTACCATCAGCACTCATACCTTCTGCTGATATTTTGAAAGAGCTAACAGCGTCTGTATTCCAAAATGAAACCTGAGCTGTTCCGTTTTCGTCTGTAGCAATATGACCATTCCAATAAGCAGTACTTCGGAAATCGCTACGCTTATCAATTTGAGTAGATTTGTATTTCTTTACAGGAAATTCACGAACTCTATAGAATGCCACATCAGAAAGGTAAGCACCATCTACTGCTTCTTCATCTTCGTTTTCATCCTCAGCTACTTGATTTCTTAATCTATTGTCATTAATATCATATTGGATACCTGTTTCAAAATCATCTGGCTGGAAAGAAGAAGCTTCGTCTGCATTTACATCATCCCATCTCTTTCTGAAATTGACAACTTGCATCTGACGCTGTGTGAAAATAGAGCTGATGAATTTTTTAGAATTTCTTCTGATAGGAGTCAAATCATTATTTAAACCTAATTGTAATGCTTGTGCAGTACGATTCGATCTTTCATTGATCGCTAATCCTTTTCCTAAATCTCTGCTGAATAATTGATATTCAAAAATACCATAATCGCCTACGATTTGTTCTTGACGATAATGCCCAGGAGCAGTAATCGCTACTTTTACTGGATTGCTACGAAGATCTATATCATCTATTTCAAAATGTCCATCAGATTCAGAAACTACTGGGCGACTTATATCCAATACTTGAATTTTTGCCTTAATAGGATTTCCTTCATTATCTAATACTGTTCCTGCAACAACCATTCTTTCTGCATGATTTTCCAATTTAGGAAAGTCATTATTTGCCAATGCCTTCCAATCAAATCTTCTCCATCCTGCTGTCATCAATAGTTGATCCATTGCAAGATTAGCATCCATTTCATCATTATCGAAATAATATTGTGGCTCTTCTACATCAATATCAATATCTGCTTCTAGCAACATCCAAGACAATAAATTACTTGATTTGTCAGCAGCATAAGAAAGTAATTGATCATCAACGACTGATAGTGCAAGGTCTGTTTTTACAGGATTGCCATCAGTATCTTTTACAGAAATATTCATTTCTACCTTCTCACGAGGGCTATATTTTTCCTTATTCGTTTCAATGCTAATGCTCAATTGCTTGTTTTTATTGACCATTGCCATTCTTTCCGCTCTAGCGATACCACTTTTATCAAATAAAGTGATTTGTGTCACACCTGTTGGAAAATCCTTTAAAGGAATAGACAATTTAGTCTGTCCTCTTTTGATTTTCAAACCTGTAGAGAAATGACTTTTTCCACGGATAGAAGCAATAATAGAAATTTCATCAGCATCAGTAGAACCAATGGATAATTCTACATTATCATTGGTAATCTTATCAATCGCTAGTGTATAACCCTGAGTTTGAGCTCTAGGTAATTTGTATGTTCCTTGAATATGGCTAGGGAAAGTCACCTTAGCAGTATACCTTTCATTAGAAGCAGGCTTGAGATTGAATGAACCAATACCCATATGTAGACTTGCAAAATCTGCAACTTCTTGACCTTCACTATTCATGATGATTCCTTGGACATCTACTGCATGACCTGCTTTATCTGTCGCTTTTAGTGCTACTTTACTTGTCAATCCTTCTATCAAATCTCCACCTTCTGGAAAGAATTGTAAATCCACTTCTCCCATTAATACAGGAATTGTTCTAGCAATAGATTCTCTAGATCCTTTATAATCTAATGCTACATTGACAGTAACATCTTTACTAGCTAGTTCTTTTGGTAAAGTAAAAGTTATATCTGCTGTTCCATCTGTATCTGTACTGCCAAACAATGTTTTAAATGCTTTTCCCTCAATCTTTACTGTATACTTGAATGAATGATTAGCTAATGCGTTGTTTTCATTGGATTTTAATTCTAAACTAGCACTGACTTTATCACCAGGAGCATAAGCTTCTTCTATAAAACCGAAGTCCATCTTCAATTTAGGGAGGATGACTTTTTGAATTTGTATTTCCTTAGAAAATATTGTTGGATTCTTTTCATTAGTTTGCCAAAGCGTATAGGCTTGGAATATATATTGTCCACCAGGCAAATCATTAGGTAATTTGAAATCACCTTTCGCAATACCTGCTTCGTTTACAGGTACTTTATATTGCATTTCTACCTCTCCCTTAGGATTAATAAGTTCTGCTCTTACGATTTCACTTTTTACAGAAGGAGCCAAATCTGTAGCATTCCTTACAAAAGCTGAAAACCAGATAGTTTCTCCTGGAGCATAAAAAGGCTTATCTAAAGAAGCATAAACCCGATCTTCAGGTCTTTCTTCGTTCAGCTTTTCTTGAGCGTCGATAGTGGCTTGAATAATTTTGCTAGGAGGGAGTACATTGGTGTTCTTGAGGAATAAAACACCTCCTAGAACTAGGATTGCTGTGATGAGCACAGCAGGGATCAGCAATTTAAGCTTCATTTTCAATGTTGTTTTGGTTAAAGAACACTGAAAATGAATTTTTTAATTCATTCAGGTATGTTCTCAAAAAAGATTCTTAGAGGAACTTGTTTAAAATTGACTATTTTTATTTCCAAAAATCAACTTCAAAGAGACCGTAACTCAATGATATAATGCACTTTGTCAGTAAATGGTTGTATGGGGTTTTAACTAATTATTAAGATACAGTTATTTAATATTAAAAACCACTAAAATCGGATAGAAGTTCCATTATTTTCGATTAAATGAGGGATTATTTGATGTTAAGTCTAGCCATTTGTACTTCATTAAATCTACAAAAAGGAATTAGCTTATACCCCCTTTCTCCTATTTGGCCATGATTACAGACTTGTGTTTCAAATGAACCAGAGATCGTCTGTTCGTTATATTGGTCTATAGTAACGAAGCCTATTTTATTACTACATTTATTGGTCTTGTAAACAGTAAGTAAACCATCTTCTGTGTGATTGAGAATAAGGAAATTTCCATTTTTTGATAAGCTGTGTTTTCCTATAATAGATTTTCCTTTAGGAATGAAGATATTGAAGATATATCCATCTGTGACATCTATTGATGAAATGGAATATAGTGTTGAATTGCCTATTTCTTTAGTAAATGCACTAGTTTTGCTAGGGGAGACGACTTTGTTGTCCAAGTAATATTTACTCGTATTTTTCTCTGTATTTTGAATGGTTTTTAGCTGTGCTTCACTTGGTGAAATATATACTTCTGCTGAACTCCCATAAGTGGCATTATTCCCACTTTTTTTAGATAATTCATTATTTTCTATATTATCATAAATCTTTGTAGGGCTTTTCTTTGTTTCCTTAGTGCAGGATATTAAGATTATGATAAGAAAAAGGGCAAATAATGAAGTAAATATCTGTTTTGTCCTGTATGATTGCATATTCTATGTATTTTTGTGTTTTAATTTTTGAAAAAATATCTTCAAAAATTTCTATGAGTAAAATTATTAAAATATAAATTATGTTTAGTATTAACATATACTTACGTTTCGCCTTGATAGGAATTTTATTGGTAGGTGGCGTAATCTTAGCTATTTTTACAAATTTTTGGTATGCTTTGCCTCTTATCTTGATAGGAATAGTTTTATTAGTAGGCTATTTCTTATTTGGTACGATTCAGTCTGCTGCAGTTATTATGCAAACTGGCGATATGGACGCAGCGGAAGCACGTTTGAGTTTGACAAAGAAGCCAGGTTGGTTATTTGGTCCTAATAAGGCGATGTTCTACATGATCAAGGGAACCATGGCATTGAATAGAAAGGATCTGCAAGCAGGAGAAGAATGGTTCAAAAAAGCAGAAGGTATCAAAATGCCATCTGATAATGAAACAGCCATGGTACAAGTCCAATTAGCTGCACTCAATGCTTCCAGAAGAAAATGGAACCAAGCAAACCTACACCTTAAAACTGCTAAAAAACTCAAAATTACGAATGCTGAAATCAAAGGTCAATTGGTTCAGATAGAAGCAATGGTAAAAACCAAAGGACAGTCCCATGCTGTGAAAATGAGGCAGAAAGGAACAAGAGGTCAGCGTTTCCATAATTAAGAAAAAGACGCTAGACTATTAGACACTAGACCAAATTTTATTTAGCTTTTAGTGTTTAATTGAAATATCAGTTCATCTAGCGTCTAGTGTTTAATAGTCTAGCGTTTAAAAGCATGCAATCCTACTCTCTATACGAGCTCAATGAGTACATCAGAAGGGTTTTAGCACTTAATTTTGCTGAAGCACTATGGATACGTTGTGAGATCGCACAGATGAATGAATCAGGAGGGCATTTGTTTTTGGATTTGGTGCAGAAAGCGGAAGATAGTGATGAAATCGTAGCGAGAGCAGAAGCGGTTATTTGGAGTAGGACTTTTAAGAAAATGAGAAAAAAACCTCGACTTTCTTTGGATAAAATTCTATTAGAAGGCAACGAAATTCTTTTCAAGGCACAAGTCGATTTTCATGAGCGATATGGCTATAAATTGGTCATAGAAGAAATAGATATGGATTTTACATTAGGTAAAATCCTAGTGAAGCGAGCAGAGGTATTACAACGACTCAAAAAAGAAAGGCTACTCCATAAGAATGCGAAATTAAACTTGCCTTTAGTTATTCAAAAAATAGCTGTGATTTCTTCTGCTAATGCAGCTGGATTACAAGACTATATCAATCAGATTGTAACGAATCCATACGGTTACAAAATAGATAATACGCTTTTTGCAGCAACGGTACAGGGCGATAGAGCTGCACAGAATGTTGCTAATCAAATAGCCACTATTTCTAGGAAAGGAGCATATGATGTGGTCATTATTATAAGAGGAGGAGGAGCGAGATTAGACTTGTCAGCATTCGATGAATATGAACTAGGAAAAGCGATAGCTGAATGTCCAATTCCTTTGATTACAGGGATAGGTCATGATGTGGATGAAACGGTGGCAGATCAAGTAGCACATACAGATTTGAAGACGCCAACTGCTGTAGCAGATTTCATTTTACATCATAATGCGATGTTTGAAGGACAGATAGAACAGATGGGTTTATTGATAAAGGAAAGAAGTAATTTTCTGGTACAATCAGCTCATTTGGACGTAAGTAATTTGCAACAACGAATTTCATTTCAAGCCACTAAACAATGGCAGCATACTGAAAGGGAATTAGGCTTATTGAGTCAGTCATTGAAAACAAAACTGGCGAATTATTTCCAAGATAAATATGTCGACTTAAGGGAGCAAGAAGCATTGTTACAATCTTATGATTTGGAAGTGGTGTTAGAAAAAGGATTTGCTTTAGTTACTAAAGATGGTAATAAAGTCGATTCTGTTGAACATTTAGAGCCTTTGGATCATTTGAATATTATGTTGAAGGATGGTGTGGTGGAAGTGGAGGTTCAACAACTTAAA
Source organism: Maribacter sp. (assembly GCA_051275765.1). Taxonomy (GTDB): domain Bacteria; phylum Bacteroidota; class Bacteroidia; order Chitinophagales; family Saprospiraceae; genus JAHDCE01. Next base: position 18,001 of record JBNMOV010000042.1, read on the forward strand.
AATAATAAAAATGACTTATGAAAAAGCCATGAAAGACCTACAAGGAATCATGGAAGATTTGGAGAATAA
>JBNMOV010000043.1:0-18043 GCA_051275765.1 Maribacter sp.
ATCAGTAGCTTCATAACCTCTTAATGCAAGGATCTCACGTCCTGCAATACCTGCAAATTGATTGGCTAATCCATCTCCACCTAATTCATATCGTTCAAATGGTGTAATACCTAGGTTAGAATTATATCCACCTAAGATACCAAACTTACCACCTATTTTCAAGGTCAGTTTACCTACGATTTTAGAGTACCATTCTACATCTAATCTCCACTTGTGATATTCTAACCATTTTAGGTTCTTTTCTGCCCATTCTGTTTTAGCTATATCGTCTTCTAAGCTATCAAAATCGCCTACCTTTCTAAATAAAGAATAAGGAGGAGTAAATGCTACGGATAAGGATACCTTAGAACCAGATGTTGGGAATAAAGGATTATTAATGGAATTTCTTGAAATCACTTGTCTTATTGCAAAGTTGTTATATCTACCATCCAGAACTGCTGTTCCATCTTGTAATACGAAACCACCTCTTGACCAATTGTTCAACTTGTAACTCTGTAAACTCAATGTGGTAGAGGATACGAAGAAATCATCTGGTACTTTCAATCTTGTACCCAATCCTACTGATGCTCCTATGATGGAAAGGCTTTGGAATGAAGAGGTGTTTCTATCTCCTCCATTAGTTAATAGGGAATAGAATAAACCTGTAGTAAATGAATTAGGCTTTTTTCCTCCTAACCAAGGTTCTGTGAAAGAAAAATTATAGGATTGGTAGAATCTACCATTGGTTTGTGCTCTAATAGAAAGCTTCTGCCCATCTCCTTGTGGCAGTGGACTCCATGATTCTTTCTTGAAAATGTTTCTAAGGGAAAAGTTGTTGAAGGTTACACCTAATGTACCAATAACACCTCTACCTTGTCCACCCCATCCAGCAGATAATTCTAATTGATCAGAAGATTTTTCTTCTACAGTGTATTCTATATCTACTGTTCCTCTTTGTAAGTTAGGAATAGGATTTACTCCAAGTGATTCTGGATTGAAATATCCTAAATTAATAATTTCTCTCTGAGAACGAATAATATCTGAACGACTGAATTTCTTACCTGGTAATGTTCTTAGTTCACGACGAATAACATGTTCATTTGTCCTGTCGTTTCCTGCTATGATGATTTTGTCAATGGTAGCTTGTGGCCCTTCAAATATTCTAATTTCCATATCTATAGAATCTCCTTCTATGGATTTTTCTATTGGATCTACATTGAAAAATAAGTAACCATTATCCATATAAAGAGAACTGATGTCTCTTCCATCTTGTGCGAAACTAAGGCGAGTATTTAATAATTCTTCATTATAAACATCTCCTCTATTGATACCTAATACTCTATTCAAGGCATCTTCACCGTAGATAGAATTTCCCTTGAAAACAATATCTCTAAAATAATACTTTTCTCCTTCACTAATATCTATTCGAACCATCAGGTGGTTCTTTTTGCCTTCTCTCCAGATGCTATCCCCTGTGATTTTAGCATCTCGATGTCCTACTGTATTATAATAATCTATGATAGCAGCCTTATCTACCTTATATTCTTTTTTCAATAATTTAGATCCTGCAAAAATCTTAGTTCTACGCTTAGTTTCCTTCATCATCTTGCGAAGCTTTCTATGCTTCACATTTTCTACTCCTGTAAATAGGATATCCTTAATCTTGATTCGTTTTCCTTTATTGACCCTTAATTCTAGCTTGGTGCCATTTTTTAGATTGTCATCTGGCAATTCCTTTACTTCTGCTACTGCATCAAGGAATCCTTTTTCAATGTAATATTGCTCTAGAGCATTTTTTACATTCTGCTTAGATGATTCTGTTACGATACCTCCTTTTAATAGGTAAGTACTGGCGGCTCCTCTTAAATCATCTTGGTGTCCCTTTTTTATATCAAATAAATCGTAGCGAGTCAGTCTTGGACGCTCTCTTACAACGATTTCTATCATGATGACATCTCCGATTAGTTTACCCTGTTGGATTTGGACATCATCAAAGAGTTGCAAATCCCAAAGAGATTTGATGGCACGCTGTACTTCATTACCTGGTACACGAATTTTATCTCCAACTCTGAAGCCAGAAACAGCAATGACCGAGTTTTCGTCACTGAATTCAGCTCCGATTACTTTTACATTTCCAATTTCGTATTCTATTCCTAGTGGTCCTTGGGAGTAACCTTGGGCATGAATTGCCAATATGCTTAAACAAATAAGTACAAAACGAATAATTCTCATCTAAACTTTTAATTTTCCAACACTACCCATAATAAAGGGTAGTTTGCTGATTTTTTCCATTCACAGTTAATCGGAACATTAACACTACGTTCCAATTCATTGCATTGCTGCCTATTTCTTCGGATTTATGATTTGTTCGCTAGTTTTACCAAAACGTCTTTCTCTGTTTTGATAGTCTATTATTGCTTGATACAAATGTTCTTTTCTAAAATCCGGCCAGTAAATAGGTAAAAAGGCCAATTCCGCATAAGCTATCTGCCAAAGCAGAAAATTACTGATACGTTTTTCTCCACTTGTTCTAATCATCAACTCAGGATGTGGTATCCCTTTAGTGCTTAAAGCATCATCAAAGGTTGCTTCGTTGATGTCATCTGGGTTTATTTTTCCGCTTACGGCGTCTTTTGCCAGATTTTTGACGGCTTGTATGATTTCCCATTTCGCACTATAATTTAATGCGAGAACTAAAGTCATGCGTTCATTGTGTTTGGTACTTTCTATACCCTCCATTAAGGTCTTATAACTTTTAGAAGGTAATGCTTTCAAATCACCGATAGCCTGAAGCCGGATCTTATTCTTATTCATGGTGGCTACCTCCTTTCGGATGGTTTGTACCAGAAGTGTCATAAGAGCATTGATTTCAGCTTTGGGTCTGCCCCAATTTTCTGTAGAAAAAGCGTACAGTGTTACATATTTAACCCCTAATTCTGCTGCAGCTTCTGTACTTTCCCTTACGGCTTTTACACCACTTCGATGACCAAATACACGAGGTTGCCCGTGTTTTTTAGCCCATCTACCATTGCCATCCATGATGATGGCAATGTGTTTGGGAAGCTTTTCTATATTGATTTTGGATTTTAAATCCTCCATTTGATACTAAGTAAGTCTTTAGATTTGCCCAAAGAGGTGCAAATTTACTAAGAGTTTATTAGGAAATTGATTTTTAGAATGAAAATAGTCAGTTTTTTTGATTAAACTAGCCACATGAACGAACGATTCCGCAGGATGGGTGTCCTGAGGACTTCCAAGTGAGTGAACAGCTAGTGTGGTACAGAGCTACACCATAGCGTAATGAGTGTTTTTGGAACAGCTTGTTGCCACGCTAAAGCGTGAAAGAGTAATTAAAAAAGGGACATTTCTAAATGAATACAATTCTTAGCAAACGCTACATAAAGTTGTTTAAATATGCTCTTAGGTTTAAAATATGATTATTACGGGACTCTGGTCGAATAAATTATAGATTGGAACTCAATAATAAATTTAAATCCGTTGACTTGATTTGGAATTTCTCGCCAAGGTATTCATTGGTCAGGCAACCTTTATAAGCATAAACGCCATGTCTCAATCCTATGTTATCGTAAATCAGTCGTTCTATATTGCCAGTATGTTCTGCTTGTAATAATATAGGTGTCAAAATATTACTGACTGCAAGTGAAGCTGTCTGAGAAACTCTAGATGCGATGTTAGGTACGCAATAATGAATAACGCCATATTCTCTAAATGTAGGATTGTCATGTGTGGTTACTCTGGATGTAGCAAAACAGCCTCCTTGATCTATGCTGACATCTATAATAACAGAACCAGCCTTCATCTTTGCAACCATATCTTCGCTTACAACGACAGGTGTTCTTCCTGTGGAAGAATGTATAGCTCCTATAACGACATCGGCATCACTGAGTTCCTTGATGAGTGCGGAGGAATTGATAGTAGAAGTATAGAGTCTTCTTCCCAATAAGTGCTGCAATCTCATCATTTTATGGATATTGTCATCGAATATCCTTACATCAGCACCTAAGCCCAAAGCCGTTCTTGTAGCATATTCTGCTACTACACCAGCTCCTAATATAACTACTTTGCTAGGCGGTACTCCTGTTATTCCTCCTAGAAGAACTCCTTGTCCACCATTGGTATTACTAAGAATCTCTCCAGCAGCAAGCATTGCACTAATTCCAGCTATTTCACTGATGATTCTAACAAATGGAAATGAACCTACCTGATCCTTAATATATTCCCAAGCTAATGCAATGACTCGCTTTTGCTTGAGTTTGTTGATGTATTCGGGTGTTATTGTTGGTAAATGAATAGGGCTGACGATAATCTGATTGGGTTTGAAGTAGTCCATTTCTTCCATGGATGGAGGAGCTACCATTATGATGACGTCTGCTTCAAACACGGTTTCTGGACTGTAAGCGATTTCTGCACCTGCTTCAGAATATTCTTGATCAGCGTAATTAGATTTCTCTCCAGCATCTTTTTCCACTACTACTCTATGTCCATATGCAATCAATGTAGCAACTGATGCAGGAACTAAGGCTACTCTATTTTCTTGGAATGATGATTCTTTAGGGATACCAATATAGAGTTTCTTCTTTTGCCTCATTACTGCCAATACCTCTTCTTGAGGTTGGAGTTCACTCGCTGTAAATATGCTGGAATAGCTATACCGTTTGCTCATTGTATCAGATTAGAGTTTGTTATGGGGACTTGATCTACTTTACAAAAATAAGATTTTCCTAGTTGAATTGTCTATATTTTGGATGTGAATCCTCAATATATCTTCTGGAAGTAGATCTTCTATAATTTCTGGCCACTCTATAAAGGTGTAGTTTTTTTGATATAAATAGTCCTCTATCCCTATGTTCAATGCTTCTTCTTGGTCTTTGAGGCGATACAAATCTATATGATAAATAAGATCATCCTTGTCTGTAATGTATTCATTAATAATAGGAAAAGTAGGACTACTCACGCTATCTAACACACCAAGTTCTTTACAAAACGCAGTGACCAAGGTTGTTTTTCCAGCTCCTAAATCTCCTGTAAGCCAAAATAATCTAGTGTTTATATTATCTGCTAGTATTTTAACTGCTATTCTTTTTACGTCTTCCAACTTATATTCCATATCTATTTTTTTCATCTCCATACAAGTAAGAATTCAAAGATAAAGCTATGTTTCCATTATCTTTATAGAAATATTGTTTTTAGCATATTTCAAATACACATTTTCTCTTTCCTAAACAGTAGGGTAAAAGTTTTTGATAATGATTTTTAAAATCAGTTTTAATCTTAAAATCTCTACATTTTAATATCTAGTTATCTATTTAAATATGGAATCGAATAAATTAAAAAGACAACTTAAGGAACGCATAGCGATGGGGCTGAATGTAGGATTGAAATCATTGTCAGAAGCTTTGAATCACAATTCTATCTATTATAATGATTTGCTGACATTTAAGGGGAAGTTCAATGACTTGAAGGCAAGCCAGATGTTGATGGATTATTCGCAGTCAGAAATAGGGTTCATGCAGATTCGAGTAGGGCTTTTTGCCTTAATAGATAAATTGACTGAGGCTGATGTGAATACAGATGATATTTTATCAGCTCCTAAGAACAATGAATTACAATATCGGAAAAATAATTTTTTCCGATTACTGGAGTTACACATCGATAATTTGGAAAAAATTATTATCAACTATGGCGATTCATCGGAACCAGATATAGTCGCAGGAAGAGTGGCAATACACCGTACTTATACTGATTCTTTTAGATATAATTTCAGACAACCTAGGCGTAATGAAAAATATAAGGTTGGAGATATCGTAGATTTTTCTAAATACTTTTTTTCGGGAAGAGCCAAAACCTTAGAAGTTTATTTTAATACAATAAAATTCATACTGAATTATATCAGTGATGAAGAATTGGAAAAGGACTTCTTTATGGGGGTTATTCGATCTATTTTATCTTCATCAGAAAAAGCCTGCATATTATATTATGCGATTAGTGGCTTGGATGATTCATTCAAAGAAATATTGTTCGAATCAGAATTACTGGATGAAAGTATAAAAAATGTACTCTTAGAAGAGGAACATTATTTGCTATTGAATATATAGTTTTACTTAGTTAAGGGATGGCGAATAAACCCAGATGAATCTCATTATCAATATCATCATAGTACATTATTGCCAGTAGGTTTACCAGTCGTTCCAGTAGGATTGGATGCACCATCTCTTTGCGATGGAGAACACAGCAAAGGTAAATCTGAGCAATTCGAAATGAGGACATTGGGATTTGTTCCTCCTTCCAATGGCTATTTTGTTTCCTTACCCGATTATGCTGGTTATTCTGCTTCTAGAGATACAGAACATCCTTATGGTATATCATCAGAATTAGGAAAGCAGTCTGTTGACATGGTCAAGGCTTCCAAAACATTTGCTAAAGAAAAGAGGATAGCACTCAATGGAGAATTGTATCTTTCAGGTTATAGCGAAAGAGGTTATGCAGCAGTGGCGACTCATAAAATGATCGAGGACGAATATCCAGATTGGAATTTGAAAGGAACAGCGGCATTAGCTGGACCTTATAATTTCGTGCGATTCATGGAGTATATTATAGATAAAAAGAAATCGTTTTTACTTCCTTTATATAATTGGGCATTATATGCTGATGTGGATATCCGCAATGAAGATGTGTGGAAGTATGAAGTCAAAGATCAGTTTGATGCATTGGCAGTTCCTTTTATTCGAACGAGATGGATTTTTAAAAAGAAATTCAAAAAGGATTTTACACATAACCCTAATAATGCCTTTAGGAAATTTGCCAATAAAAATTTGAATTTACACGATGGATGGGACTCCTAAAGCACCTATTCATTTTTATACAGGGACAGAGGACCAGGTCGTTCCATCTTTCAATACGATGGATGCTTATGAAGGCTTGAAAAAAATGGGTAGAGATGTATATTATTATCTATTTGAAGGAGAAGGGCATCTACCTAGTCCACAAATTTTTCTAGTGGAAATGCTAGATGTATTTACAAAGTAAGTTGAGGTAAGACATTGTTAATGAAGGTAGTGTGTTTATATTATTTTAAGTAATGACATACGAAAAACAGCCTGATTTCGTTTTATTTTCTTTTAAATAAATTCGAGATAGAAAATTGATAATTATGAAACATCTTATTCTTTCTATGTGTATAATTCTGGGGTATGTACTTTTATTAGCATCCTGTGATGATGATAGTTGTACCACCAGGATATGGTACGAAGATGCAGATCAGGACGGCTTAGGTAATCCTGATGTAAGCCAAGAAACTTGCGAACAGCCTATTGGTTATGTATCTAATAGTACAGATGATGATGACAATAGCATAAACGAAAGTCCTAAGCTGATATTCAAATTTAATTTTGATGAAGACCAAGGAAGGTTCAATAACATTGGTTTGCCAGTAGGAATTCCAGCTGGACATGCAGCACAAACTCCTGATTTTAATTCGATGTCCATTCATTATATAGAAATGACTCAAGGAGCGTTTACACAATTAGGTCAAGGCGAAATATTGTATTCTGGAGATAAAACGAATGCAGGATCCGCAGAAGCAGTAGATTTTGATAAAGCAGTAGTGGCTAATGAAGGAGAAGAAATATTTTCTATTCCAATCAGTCAAGTTAATCTAGGAACATTTGAATGGATTAGGACTTCTGTTACCTATCAAAACTATGATATTGATTTTAATGTAGTGAATGCAGGTTTCGATACCAGTATTTGTGGTGGTGACGCACAAACAGGAACGTTAGCCTCTTTCTTAGGTTATAATGTATATATCACAGATCATATTCCTAAAAATATCAGCAGACCTATTAATGATGATAAATTACAAGGCTTTTGGATGTTTGAGACAGATCTAGGTGGTGCTTGTGGTTCTTTCAATGATGTATTTTCTGGTGAAGCACCAGAAGGAGCGACTACTGTGGTGAATCCATTATTCGGAACTTCTGATATTCCAGCAGGTTCTTGTGTAGTCACAGGAGCATTGACGAGTCCATTGACAATTACTGGAGAAGAAACAGCAGACGTAGTAGTTACCTTATCTTATTCTATTAATAATAGCTTTGAATGGATAGATAATATTCCTAATGGAGAATTGGATTTGGATATTACTAATCCAGCTAACTCTGATGTAATCGTGGATATGGGCGTAAGAGGGCTAATTCCTAGCTGGGAATAATTTTTTTTGTTTGTAAAGACGCAATATTTTGCCTCTTGCCAGACAGAATCACAGTAACCAAAAATCAAACAATACAAGCCATTTAAAAAATGACGTTTGATTAATTTAAAACAGCAAAATATAAAATGCGGACTAGCATGATGCTAATCCGCATTTATATTTTATAAGTATGACATAGGAGACATTTATCCTCCTGAAGCTGCTCTTAATTTTTTAATCTGACTTTCCCAAAGCCGCTTTTGATCTTCGACTTCGTCATCATCACAGAAATCTGTGATTTCAAGGATAGTTTCTCCAGTAACCTCTGATTTGGAAAATCTAATTTCCCAATACTCATTGTCACCTTCAGCATCTTTCCATCTGAATCGGACTCGCTCGTCTTCAAAGTCATCAAGCATATCTGCCAGTTCATCAGCCCCATCCCATGAAAAAGTATAAACTTCTTCCTCTATATCTACTTCATCGCAAAACCATCTAATGATAGCAGATGGTGTTGTGAAAAATTTATACAGGATGGTTGGTGACGACCTGAAAAGAAATTCCATGTCAAACGACACTCGTTCCATAAGGATTTTTTTTAGATGATAAACCCATAAGGGTCAAATTCAAGAATCGCAATAAATAATAAAAATCTGATTTTTCCAAATGAAGTGGAACTATTTTTACTAAAAATACATTGATAACTACATAAATGGTAGTATACCTATCAATAAAACCACTAAAAAGCCAGCAATATCATACTAATTTTCGTTTATAACTTGACTGTAATTTAGTAAACTACTAATTTTGTTACTAGTTACCGCAAGACAACAACTTATCTTTTTATTCACTTTTAATTTTAAACGGCTATCTGAATGAGGCAATTGAAGATCACTAAGTCAATCACTAATCGTGAAAGTCAATCTTTGGAAAAATATCTCCAAGAAATTGGCAAGGTAGATTTGCTTACACCAGAGGAAGAAGTGGACTTAGCTAAACGAATAAAGCAGGGCGACCAAATGGCCCTGGAAAAACTTACTAAAGCTAATCTCCGTTTCGTAGTTTCTGTGGCAAAGCAATACCAAAACCAAGGCTTATCACTAAGTGACTTGATCAATGAGGGGAATCTTGGGCTTATTAAAGCAGCTCAGCGTTTCGATGAAACTAGAGGTTTCAAATTCATTTCTTATGCCGTATGGTGGATTAGACAATCCATCTTACAAGCATTAGCTGAACAATCCCGTATAGTTAGACTTCCTTTGAATAAGGTAGGATCGCTAAACAAAATCAACAAGGCATTCTCACAGCTAGAACAAGAGTACGAGAGAGAACCTTCCGCTGACGAACTTGCAGCACAACTGGAGATCAATACCGATGAAGTGGAAACCACTTTGGGAGTAGCGGCCAGACACGTATCAATGGATGCACCGTTCGTAGAAGGCGAAGACAATTCTCTGCTAGACGTACTAGCTAACAGAAACACTCCTGGTACAGATTCCAAGTTGGAATACCATGAGTCCCTTTCTCGTGAGATCGAGCGTTCCTTAGGTACATTAACTGAAAGACAGGCAGATGTCATCAAATTGTACTTTGGAATCACAGTAGAACACCCAATGTCTCTAGAAGATATTGGCGAAAAGTTTGGACTAACTCGTGAACGTGTCCGTCAAATTAAAGACAAGGCAATTAATAAATTGAGAAATACATCCCGTAGCAAGTTGCTTAAGCATTACTTAGGCGCTTAATATTTGATAATTTCAATTTTCAAAAAAGCACTTTGGCTCCGCCAAGGTGCTTTTTTATTATATAGCTGTCTACTAGTTTGAGTTACAAGCTCGAACTACTTCCTATATTCATTTTTAGCAAGGTAGTTGTTGGTCTCTTTCATGTTATGTACTCAAAATTAATCGTCAGTTTTAGTCCTAGTTACAAGCTCGAACGAGCAGACAGGCATAGTAAGTAGATACTCGCTCAAAATTTTGACCAATAAATGGTTCTTCACTTTCTTAAAATCATTATCTTTGCATCGCCAAAACCACAATTATTAAATAATCTAAGTTGCGGATAAATTCGCACAGTCGATAGACGACAGTCCATAGACCTCAGGTTTTAGTTATTTTAGCTTAATATGAGGTCTGTGGAATGGAAATTGTGGACTACTTACTAATCATTATTGAATTATGAAGGATACGATTATGCAAAAGGAAGATACAGCTCTAAGTAATTGGAGAGAACAAGAGAAGAAATCATTAGAATTATTGACACTTTTAGGCGATTTGAGATTTGATAAGAATGTAGAGTTGATCTATTTTCATCATGATCTGTATGATTCCAGACCTAGCGAATTATTGAATACGCTTAAAATTTCAGTAAAATATACAGATAGTCCTATTAGTGTAGATTTGCTACTAGAAATAACAAAGATTATTTCTAAGATAGATTTATTAGCTCCATCTAAAATAGACTTAGGGAAGTTGGCGATGAAATGGCTGGATGAAAAGAAGCAGAAAGGAAAATTAGAAACCTTTATCAATACAGAATTGATAGAGCATGTAGGTTTGGGAAAGAAGGCATTGACCTCTAGGGATGTAGTTTTATATGGTTTTGGTAGAATAGGGCGATTATTGGCTCGTATCATTGCTATGAAAACTGGAAGAGGAGAACAGTTGAGATTGCGTGCCATAGTACTTCGTGCAAAATTATCTGATAGAGCAGAGGAATTAGAGAAAAGAGCTTCTTTATTGAGAAAGGATTCTGTGCATGATGAATTTCAAGGAGTAATAGAAGTAGATGTAGAAAATGAAGAATTGGTTATCAATGGTAATCGGGTGAAAATGATTTTCGCAGGTTCACCAGAAGATGTGGATTATACTGCACATGGAATTAATAATGCTCTTGTCATTGATAATACAGGAATGTTTAGGGATAAGGCAGGTTTGAGCCGTCATTTACGCCCAGGAGCAACGCAGGTTTTACTAACTGCTCCAGGTGCAGATATTCCTAATATAGTACACGGTATCAATCAGCAAGAATTGAACTTCAGAGAAGATGTTATTTTCTCAGCAGCTTCATGTACGACTAATGCGATTTCTCCTGTTATCAAAATGGTACATGATGCTTATGGGATCAAGAAAGGACACATCGAAACGATTCATGCCTATACCAGTGATCAGAATCTGATTGACAACTTCCATAAAAAACCTCGTAGAGGACGTGGAGCAGCATTGAATATGGTATTGACTACGACTGGTGCAGCAAAGGCAGTAGCGAAGGTTATTCCAGAACTAAGCGGCGTATTGACTGGAAATGCAGTGCGTGTACCTACGCCTAATGTTTCTTTAGCTATTATGAATCTTACTTTGAGTAAAAAAGTAACATTGGAAAAGTTAAATAATGCTATCAGAGAAGCGGCATTACATGGAAAATTAGTGGAGCAAATTCATTATTCTACAGATACGGAATTAGTTTCTAGTGACGTAGTAGGACATACAACGACTTCTGTCATTGACGCTCCATCTACAATTGTTTCCAAAGATGGTGAAACAGTCACTATCTATGCTTGGTATGATAACGAATTTGGTTATTCTTGTCAAGTAGTCAGATTAGCTAAATATGTTTCTCAAGTAAGAAGATTAAGATATTACTAAATAGAGATTTATAGGTGTTGAGATATTAAGAGGTTGAGATGAATTTTTTAGTAAAATAATGATACATCAGAATACTATTCTTAATATCTCAGTATCTATAGTGTCTTAATGCAGACGTACATCTTATCATTTTGACATCAACTAATATGATATAGGTATTGTTGATGTATTATTATGGATAAGGAATAGGTGTAGCTTTAATTGACATTTTATCTCTAAATCTTGAAATCTCAATATCTATTTTAGTAATTCATTTCATTAACCAAACTTAATTAATAAAAATGGCATCTCCTGAAAAGGCTTTATGCGTAATAATAGGCTCCGGTCCTGCGGGATATACGGCAGCTATCTATGCTTCAAGAGCAAATTTGAAACCGATCGTTTATACTGGTAAAGAACCAGGTGGACAATTAATGATTACAACTGATGTAGAAAATTATCCAGGTTATCCAGAAGGCGTACAAGGTCCTAAGATGATGGATGATTTCCAAAAGCAAGCAGAGCGTTTTGGTACAGATGTTCGTCGTGAGATGATCACAAAGGTAGATTTTACTGGTTCTGTACATAAATTATGGACAGAAACTGGACACGAACTTCATGCTGATTCAGTAATCATTTCTACTGGAGCAAGTGCGAAGTGGTTAGGATTGGAAAATGAAGGAAGATTAGCTAGGAATGGTGGTGGTGTATCTGCTTGTGCGGTATGTGATGGTTTCTTTTATAGAAACTTGGATGTAGCGATAGTAGGTGCAGGAGATACTGCAGCTGAAGAAGCTCAATACTTAGCTAAATTGTGTAAGAATGTACACATGATCGTAAGAAGAGACGAAATGCGTGCTTCTAAAATCATGCAGGACAGAGTAAAGAAGACCAAGAATATTATTATCCATTGGAATACTGAAACAAGAGATGTTTTAGGAAAAGATGAAGTAGAAGGAGGATTGTTTTTCAATAATAAGACAGGAAAAGAATTTACCATTGATGTACAAGGATTTTTTGTCGCTATTGGACATAAGCCAAATACAGGTATCTTTAAAGACTGGTTGGAAATGGATGAAACGGGCTACCTCAAGGCTGTTCCTGGACGTTCAATGACTAATGTCGAAGGTGTATTCGTGAGTGGAGATGCTCAAGATCATATTTACAGACAAGCAGTTACTGCTGCTGGAACTGGATGTATGGCTGCTTTGGATGCGGAGCGTTATTTGACAGAGAAGGAAATAATTTAATTTAGACGCTAGATTATTAGATGCTAGACGCTAGATATTGGAGGATAAATCAATTAATTGATTTATCCTCTTTTTAATTTTAAATAAAATAATAATGCCTTTTATATTAGGAAAAAAATTATCTAAAAATGATTATTGCACTATAGACTTAAGTGCGAATAATCCCAATTTAGATTATGAAAAAACAAGTGATCCTATATATTTAGATACATTTATTTCTAATGAATTAAAAATAAATAATGCCCAATACGGAATAGGCGGATATGCTGAAAAAAGAGCGACATATAGAGCGAGCGATAATTTTAAATCGAATAAAAATGAACGTTGTATTCATTTAGGTATAGATATTTGGACGACTACTTATACTACATTTTATGCTCCTTTGGATGGTGTGGTGCATAGTTTTAAAAATAATGATTTGGCATTTGATTATGGCGGAACGATTATTTTAGAACATGAAAGAAATGGACAAAGATTCCATACGCTTTATGGACATTTATCATTAAAATCCTTAGAGGGATTAAAAAAAGGAATGAAAATAAAAGCAGGAAGTCCAATTTGTCAAATAGGAAATTGGCATGAAAACGGTGGCTGGCCGCCACATCTTCATTTTCAAATAATTAATGATATGCAAAACCTAGAAGGAGATTATATTGGTGCTTGTGCGGAGAAAGAAATGGATTTTTATTTGAATAATTGTCCTAATCCGATGGATTTGCTTGGAATAAAAAATGTCTAGGCAAAACTGCCTAGACATGGATAAGTAGGTGCTTTGTATTCAACGCAGTAATCACTATAATAACTCAAATTACGTTGATTGAATCAAAAAAATTAGAGTCCAAGTTTTTTTAATGTAAGCATATTTAAGTTTCCTTTAGGAAGTTCATTATCTTTTTGATATTGGACTAATGCCTTTCTCGTTTCTTTATCAAAAGATTTTGTTGGCAATACAGGGTGATATCCCATCATATTTAATTTGATTTGCAATATTTGAATAAACTCTGGAGTTATTTCATCTTCACATAATATTTCAAGCCATTGAGTGCTGCCTTTCTTTTTTAATTCTTTTGATGGAAAGATTTTTATTTCATATTTATCTGTAGAATGTAATATCTTTCACCACTAGTATCTTTTCATAAACCGCTTTTATATCTACCAAACACCAAACTTTACAATCATTAGGAACAGGAGAAAGACAAGCACCGTCGACTTTCTTTTTTACCCATTCTTGTTTAGCTGGGGAAGTAGTGATTTCTAATTCTTCTAGTTCTATTCCCTCTGTATGATCTCCTGTAAAAACAGCATATTGTTTGGGTGTTTGTATGTATTCATCAGACATGGTACATTTACCATAGCACTTTCCTTTTTCTGGTGTAAAATCAAGTACAGGTGGTTTAAATCCTGCGGGAGGTGTAGAATCTCTTTCTGCGACTGCTACATCTTCAAGAACTGGATCAATTTCTACTTCCGCTTTTTCTTCTTCCATATTCACAGGAATTTCGCGATATTCTACACCAAAATAAAACATCATTCCTAGCAAAGCAGGAAACATCGAAAGCATCCTTATGGCATTGCTTTTTTTAGATTTAAATTTATTCATCATAATTAATCTGTTTTTAATAGGTCCATGAAATAAATGATTACCAAAACTATATACACGTGTATTTTCTTTGACTTGATTTACTAGAAAAGTAGCATAATCTAAGACGTCATTATCTTTCTTAATCACTTGTTGCTCAGCGATATATTCATGTAATTGAAGTAAACTTTGCTTGTAAGTATATATGGCAAGATTAAACCAAAATATTATTTTTAATAATTCAATGAACATAATATCTAGGCTGTGTTTGCCATTGATATGTGCCATTTCATGTTCAATAATTCTTCGATATTCTATTCCAGAAAAAGAATTAATTTTATGATTAATAAAAATAAAAGAAAAGAAAGAGAAAATAAGATCTGTATTATTTCCTAGGACATAAGTAACTCCATTCTTTTTTTCTTGCTTTCCTTTTTTAAATAATTCTCGTAGATTATTTAATCTTTTAATAAATACAAAAAAAGAAATAAAAAGACCAGATAAATAAGTTACAAATAATAATTTTAAAGAATTATTAAAAGTAAATAGGGTAGTATCCTCTATTAAATTTGTGTTAGGATTTATTACTTCTTGTATAATTACTCCTCCTTCATTAGCTACATTAATAAATACATTAACATCAATATTATAATGAATAAAAGGAATAAATAAAGCTGCGATTACTGAAGCCAATAATACAAGTCTATTCAGCTGAAACCATGTTTCATTTCTTAATAGGAAATAATAAATGCCATAAAAAATAATGAGGCAAATATTAGATTCTAATAGGTATGTGAAAATTGAGTTCATGTTTTTTAGTTGTACTTATTTTTGATTATTCTTCTTCTTTTTCATTTCTTCAAGAATACTTTCCAATTCATTGATATCCGCATCATGTTCTTTAATAAAATGAGAAACCATATTTTTATATGAACCTTTGAAATATTCTTTGAATAATTTAGTGAAGGATTCATTCTTATATTCTTCTTCCGTAAGGATAGGATAATATCGATGTGTCTTCCCAAAAGAATCATGTCCCACGATACCTCTTTCTTGCAATTTTCTCACGATCGTACTCACGCTAGTATAAGGTGGACGAGGTTCTGGAAATTCTGCTGCGATTTCCTTCACAAACCCCTTTTGGAGTTTCCAAAGTACTTTCATGATATCTTCTTCTTTTGGATTTAGATGTACTTTCATACTACAATTATAATAACTTAATTTATTTTAAATAAAATTGCGTTTTAAAACCATCTAGCTTATCTTCATGTTCAGATTTTATCAACTAATAACATTGACCTATGCTGAGATCTATATCCTTCCTGTTTGCCATTATTTTCATTAGTAATTGTTCGAATACGCTCGACCAACAACCAAGAGAACAAGATTCCACGAGTATAGAAAGAGAAATTATAAAAGGCATCAGTCTAGTCGCTCCTCCAGCTGCTTTCAAAGAGAATCCGATGACTGCCATAAAGCAAGTCAATGCAGAATGGTTGGCTGTGATTCCTTATGCTTATTGTGGAGTAGGGAATACGGATATAGTTTTCAATGTGAATAGTCAATGGTGGGGCGAAAAAGAAGAAGGCGTGCTAGAAACGATTCGAATAGCTAAGAAATCTGGTTTGAAAGTAATGCTAAAACCTCAGATTTGGGTACCAAATAGTTGGACAGGTGGAATCACTTTTGATAATGAAAAAGACTGGGAAGCATGGCAAAAATCCTATACTGATTATTTGATGTTTTATGTCAATAGAATGAAATCTATGGATGTAGATATGATTTGCATTGGTACGGAACTGAAGCAAACTGAAGTCGAACGAGCTAAATATTGGAGAGGACTTATTCAAGATATTAAAAAGGACTATGATGGTGAATTGACTTATGCTTCTAATTGGGATAGCTATGCTGTTTTACCTTTTTGGGATGAACTGGATTATATCGGCGTGGATGCTTATTTTCCGTTGGATGAATCTCAGAATCCTGATATTGAAGTATTGAAAAAGAAATGGCAGCTAGTTCATAAAGAATTGAAAAGCGTATCTCAAAAATTCAAAAGGCCGATTCTCTTTACCGAATTCGGTTATATGAGCGTAGATGGCTGTGCTGGAAAAACATGGGAATTAGAAAAAAATAGCAGAAATTTAGTAAATAATGAACAAGCACAAGCAGATGCCCTCATTGCTTTATTTGATTTTTTTGATGATCAGCCATATTGGGGAGGAGGTTTTCTTTGGAAATGGTATGGCGAATTAGGCGTACATCAGGATCATGGAAATAATGGACACACACCACAAGGGAAAATAGCAGAAGACGTAGTGAAGGAATGGTATGGAAAAATGAAATAATTGAATTTCTACATTTTACCAAAGAAAAAATGTAGAAAGGAGATGCTTTGCGTCTCTACAAACAAAACAACAAAAGTAAAACCATGAAACAATAAATTTTTCCTCTTACATTTGCCACGAATTCACATAAAAACACACCAATATTGCCAGATTCAAATATCATATACGAAGGACTATTTGAGGTAGGAACATACGATATAGACAGCCTCAAACGTCTCACTATACCTGCTTTGACAAAGATGATGCACGAAGCTGCCATGCAGAATGTATTGCGAATGAAATTATCCTACTGGGATCTCATTCCTCATAATATCTCTTGGGTGCTCATGAGGAAAAAAATGGAAATTCATCGCCAGCCTATCCTTGGAGAAAAGATAAAAATCGTTACGCATCCAGCAGGCCTTGAAAAGTTCTTTACCTATCGAGATTTTAAGGTTTATAGTGAACAAGGAGAACTAGTAGCAGCTGCTTCATCTACTTGGTTATTGATGGATACGGTGAAGCGAAGAATGGTACCTATTCCAGATTTTGTTCGCCAATATGAAATGCCTAAAATGGAATTTCTTCCTCATCCAGATAGAAAAATCCCTGCGATCAAAGAAGTGGAATTATCTAAAACTTATAATATTGGTTGGTTTGAATTAGATTGGAATGAACACCTAAATAATCTGCATTATCTCTTAAAAATGCTGGACATATTACCATTGGATTATCACAAAAATAAATCCCTCAAACGGATAGATATTATTTTTAAAATGGAATCTAGATACGGAGATGATCTTGTTTCTGAGGCACAAGCCACAGCAGATGATGATCATGTTTTCCTACATAGAATCATGATGAAAGAAACAGGAAAAGAAATAGCTAGAGGACGTTCTTTTTGGGAATGAGCAATAACTACACAATGAATAAAAAATACGCAGCCAAAATACTCCTTTTTGGAGAACAAATCGTACTGAAAGGATCAGATGCCTTAGCGATTCCTTTTCCTAAATTTGGTGGAAAATGGATTTATACTCGCTATCCAGAATCCGCCAAAATACAACAAATGG
>JBNMOV010000044.1:0-17656 GCA_051275765.1 Maribacter sp.
GTTGTAGCATCTGACCATAAGTAGGTTCCTGTAACTACGCCAACATCTAAAATTGCATCATCGCCAGTACAGATAATACCATCATCATCCGTTGTTCCAGATGTCTCTGTTATTGTTGGGACTGGAATTGGTATAGCATTCTCTGTTATTACAAATTCAGAGGTCGCTTCACAACTATTAGCATCCGTAAGAGTAACTGTATATGTTCCTCCAGCACTAACTGTTAAGGTTTGGTTTGTTGTAGCATCTGACCATAAGTAGGTTCCTATAGCTACGCCTACATCTAAAATTGCATCATCGCCAGTACAGATAATACCATCATCATCCGTTGTTCCAGATGTCTCTGTTATTGTTGGGACGGGAACTGGTATAGCATTTTCTGTTATTACAAATTCAGAGGTCGCTTCACAACCATTCGCATCTGTAAGAGTAACTGTATATGTTCCTCCAGCACTAACTGTTAAGGTTTGATTTGTTGTAGCATCTGACCATAGGTATGTTCCTATAGCTACGCCTACATCTAAAATTGCATCGTCGCCAGAACAAATAATACCATCATCTGCCGTTGTACCAGAGGTCTCCGTTATCGTTGATGCTGGTACTGGAATTGGATTCGATATTATTACAAATTCTGAACTAGCCGTACAGCCATTTATATCTGTAACTATTACTGTATAGGTACCAGCTGCACTAACAATAAGTGTTGAAGCTGAACTAGCATCTGACCATAAATAGCTGGCAAATGTACCCGCACGCAAAGTTGCATTGTCTCCAGTACAAATGATTCCGTCATTATCCGTTGTACCAGATGTTTCTCCTATAATTGGTACTGGTACTGGAAGTGGGTTTACTGTAATAATTATTTCTTCTGTAGCAGTACATCCACTGGAATTAGTTACTGTTACAGTATATGTTGTTGTGGTCGCAGGAGTAACTGTAATTCCTTGAGTTATAGCACTTCCTTCTGACCAAAGATATCCTACAAATGTTTCATTTACTGTAACAACTGCATTGTCACCTGCACAGATGCTTGAATCATCATTAGCAGAACCAGACACATCTGTTTCTGCTATAGTGGGATCAGGACAAGGTACAAATAAAGTATACTCCGGTGTTTGAGCTAAAGATTCACAAGATGTTGGACTTATTGGATTAACTATACCTTTTACGTATACATTCATATCACAAAGCCCGACATCTGTAAAACTTGCTGATGCTGTAAGTGGGAATGCTCCAGTAATGGTTGCTGAGTTAGGGAATATTGTTCCTGCTCCAGCAAAAGGATCAAATCCAGATGTTGTACTATAATACCAATCTATTGTTCCACTTGCGGGAAGATTGACACCTGAATAGACAATCATGTCGAATGTTTCATCTATACATACATTACAATCTGTAACATGTGAACCTAATTCTGTATCTGTATCTTCAGGAAAAGAGATCCATTCACTAGCTAATGATGAAAAATCACATGCAACTGAAGGATTCGTAGTAATCCCATCCAATACTGTAGGATTTCTTACTAGAGTAAATCCAGCAGTCGTATTAGAGCCATTAGACCAAGCTGCACCTGGATCGCAACCTACTAAGCCAAAAACATCTAGTGTATCTGTATTTTGCATTAATACGATAGCATCATCTCCATTGAAATTTCCTCCTGTAAGGAAGTTTCCTCCTGCTATAGCTAGGAAGCTTGGATCTGCTCCTACTGTACACGTAACGTATACGCCTCCAGCGGTTAATACGCCAGATAGAGCCGTACTAGTATTGGGTGTAGCTGCTCCATTATTATATATATCAACAGAATATCCTCCTGCTCCTAGATCTATATCTGCACCTGTACCATTATATATTTCTATACAATGGTTATTAGAAGTACCTTCTACATATTCTGATATAAATAGATTGTTACTTAATGCACAATCAGGATTAGTACCTGCTGTAACTGCTAAACCACTAGTCAGAATTTCAGGACATACTGGATGTACGTAAGTACAGATACCTTCTATGTTTCCACAACAAGCTGTTTCATCTAGATCAGCTGTAGTACATATATTATATATACCTGCTGCCAATTCATAGATTTCCCACCCGTCGTCTGTTGTATTGCCTGTACTTGTTATAGCAGCGGCACAATTTCCAGAGAGAAAAACTTCCTTCGTTAATGTTGAGCTAGGAATACAAGTAGCAACATCTGGTACTGCCAACTGGCTCTCTACTGCCAAAAACCCTCCTGTATGGACATAGGTGTAGCAGAATTTATAGGTGAGTCCATCATCCATGGGGATATTTTCAGCAGTTAAATCCGTACAATTAGGACTAGCCGCAATCATAGTTGGATCTTCATTATCTATTGCTACAACTGCTGTAGCTTCGTCTGTAAACGAAGCCCCAGGACAATCCGCAGGATCTCCACAATCACATGGACTGGTTTGTCCAAAAAGAAAGATGGTATTACAAATAAGAATTGTAACGAAATATAGCCTTTTCATTCATTTGAGATTTGACCTGATTATAATCTAAGCATCTAAACTAGCTAAATACTCTCTAATTCTGTTAAATACATGTGTTAAAATACACAGACTTAGCACAAAAACATAAAATATACACAAAATGCTAGATTTATACCTAACGAAACGGGTAATTTAGCATCTATTTACATTATATAAAAACCTAATTTTTAGTATAATGAAGTCCTCTATTTATTTACTCATTTATCTGAGATAGACTCCTAATTTTATGTATCGTTTTTGTTATCCACAATTCGTTTAACGAATTTATTTCAACTCTATTTTGGGGTGAATTTTTACATTCATCGAATCGAAAATAGGAGAAACGGATATAAAGCAATTAGGTTTAAAATCGTCTTGTTTTATTTTCAAATATGCTCTAAATCATCCAAAAGTTATTTGAATCCAACACTTGGAATTTGTTATGCCTATTTTTTGCTGCTTTTTCATACTAAGGACGTGGCAATTTGTTCCAAAAAAATGCTTATTACGCTATGGTTAAACTATTCACACACCCTCTATTTCGGGTATTCATGAACCTTCGCTCTTCGATTTCCGTACATCAATTAGCTAATAAAATAATTTTCAAAAACAAATTAAAATAGCTTCTTAAAAAAGATATATTTTAACATTCCGATAATTTAACAAAAACAAATACCTCTTAAAAGTAATCATTTATTCCTTAAATATCATTATTAAAGATATATTCAACTAACAAGAATCTCTTTTTAATTGAGTTTACAAAAAGAAACTAAATACCACAAAAAACTAGTTATCAGTAAATTAAAATTGAAAATAAGAAAAAATACATATAAAGTCATTTCCATCTATTTCATGGCACTCGCCATTTTACTTTAGATCTAAGGATTGTCTATAAAATTTAAGCCAAGCCCTTGTATTTTCTATTTTTTATTTGCTTCTTTGAAAAGTATTAAACAAAACAACTACAAAAGGACGTGCATACATAAAGCACATTACTATAGATGATTATTTTGCTAAGGGGACATAATTGTCATCTAAGGGAATAAGGAAAATATACAGCCATATGAAAGCTAACGAATATCAAAAACTAGCAACAAGAACATTAATCGAAGAACCTGACTTTGATATAGCAGCAAAAGATGTGATGATTTCTTGGAATGCACTTGGTCTAGCAGGAGAAGCTGGAGAGGTGGTGGATTTAGTAAAAAAAGGAATCTATCACCAACAAGGAATAGACAAAACTGCCATAAAGAAAGAACTGGGAGATGTACTTTGGTACTTATCTGCTCTTTGCAAGCAGTTTGATTTTACATTAGAAGAAGTAATGCAGCATAATATTGATAAATTGAATGCTCGTTTTCCTGATGGATATTCTCCAGAAAGAACTAGATATAAAAAGGGAGATGCTGAGTAAGGGAGTAGGCAATTAATAACCTCGCCGTTTTGCGTATGTTATTAATTGCCTACTCCCTAAGCACCTTCCCTTTTTTGCATAAAAACTTATTAAAGCTTAGAATTATATCACGCCTAGGCTACTGAATTTATCTCCTAATACATTTCTAGAGTTCGCATCCAACCAATTGGTCAGTACATCTGCATATACTCTACGAAAATCTATCTCGAATTTCAAATCCCCGTTATGTAAATTGGATAAATCTGGACCATCATTATAAAAACCAGGCTTTTTCAAGTTCTTACCCATTAAGAATAAATTGTTTGCTGTACCATGATCTGTTCCTTGTCCTGCATTCTGACCAACTCTTCTTCCAAATTCTGAGAAAGTCATGATCAACGTATCATTGAATAGCCTATTTTTCTTCAAGTCAGAAATAAATGCTTTCATTGATTCTGCGTAAGTTTTCAACAGTTTTTCATGTGATCCTAATTGATTAGCATGTGTATCGAAACCTGATAATGTAGCATAATAGATTTTTGTATCTGTATCTGCTGTCATCAACTCTGCTATCATTTTCATATCCTTAGAGAATCTACTCTGAGGATATGTTGTAGGAGATTTATGGACTTTTGATTTTTCAAAAAGATACTTAGCTGATGATTGTGTATTAATCATCGTTTTATACAAGTATTCCACATTTTCATGTTCGTGGTCATGCTCTTTCTTTGCTAGTAATTCCAAATACTTATTTCCTGCTGTACGATTCAGCTTTTGTATATTCTTAACAGCAAAGCCATTACTAACATTTCCTTTTAAGGCTAAATTTAAATGCTCTTCTACATTGAGTGCATAATAAGGATCACAAGTTCCATTGCACTTATTATCCAAATATCTACCTAGCCAACCTGTGGATAAATATTCATTACTACCGCTTCCTGTCTGCCATATATCCATGGATCTGAAATGCGAATGATTCGGATTTGGGTAACCAACATTGTTGATGATCGACATCTGCCCTTGATTAAAGAGTGGTCGTAATGCTTCCATTGCTGGATGAAATCCCAAATTATTATTATTTCCTAGTTTTAATACCTCATTCTTAGGAATGTGTATTTTAGGACGTGACTCGTAATAAATATCATTGCGAAAAGGAATAATCGTATTCAAACCATCATTTCCTCCCGAAAGTTGTACGACCACTAGAGTTTTTCCTGATCTGCTACCTGCTGCTTTACCAAAATCTGCTGCCCTAAGAAAATTAGGCACCATGAATGCACTGGAAGCCAACATCGAATTTTTCATAAAATCTCTTCTCTTCATTGTAATTAAATTTAGGTGGTAAAGGAATAGGAAAAATATGACCTCCCTATTCCCCAATTACTACAATCGCAACTAGCACAATTGATATTCAGGAAGGCTCATAATCCTATGGAGCATTTTCTTAGCTCTATCTACCTCATTGGTATATACAAACTGATCGTAAATAATTTCCTTCTTTACAGAAGTCTTGACTTGCAATAAATAAGGCAAAAGGAAATCAGCCAATTCTTTATCAGATGCTCCTGCAAAATTATCTATGTATGGACATAGGTTTACAGAAACTTCTGCTGTAGAAGGACTTTGTCGTTTTTTCTTTTCTAATATTACTTCCAGATCCTTTTTCTTCAATACTGAAGGAAGTGTGAGGCGAGTCATGAGGGTAGAATTATCTATCCAAGCCTTATCTCCAGGCCAGCCTGCTACATTGGGTGGTTGAAAAAGAGTTTGTCCCAATTCTTTTTGTATCTGAAGATATTTCTTTTTATCCTTAAAACTAATGTCCAAAACCTTGATCATGCCTACGAGGAGTTCTATTGGCGATTTTATTTTTATGCCAATATTCCTTTGATCATAAAACCAATTACTTGAGAACAGATGCCTCATCATCTTAGCAATATCGTAATCGGATTTAAAGAATATATCTGCGAGTTCTTCTACTTGGGAATCAATTACTTTGGGATTCACAAAATATTTGTAAACCTTAGTCGCTATGTATTTGGCAGTATTTCTGTTTTCTAAAATGATATTGATAATATCTTCTCCATTAAAATTGCCTGTTCTTCCCATGAAAGTTTTGCTGCCCTTATCGTGCTGCCTCTCTGTGAATTTGAATTTGGCTGTTCTCTTTTCTGCTTTCCAACCCGTAAATGCTCTTCCTGCTTCTTTAATATCTTTTTCTGTATAATTTCCAATTCCAATAGTAAACAACTCCATGAGTTCTCTTGCAAAATTCTCATTGGGCATTTCTTTGTTATTCTGCTGGTTATTCAGATAAAAGATCATAGCAGGATCTTTGGCTATGTCTTGTACCAAGTCTCTGAAATTCCCCAAAGCATTTTTCTTCAAAGTATTGATCTGCGTAGTAACCAAATGCGGCATACGAGACAAACAAGCAAAATGTCCATGCCAGAAGAGAGTCATTCTTTCCATAAGAGGATGTTTCCCCTTGCCCATCTCTTCCAGCCATTGGAAGTTAACATCATTAGTAAATTTTCTTCCCTTAACAAGTGTCTGTCGTTTTGCTGCACCATCTGCCATCTTGTCCAGCTGGCTATTCAACCTCGTAAATGCTGCTGGTTCAGTCAAACGAAAAGCATTTCCTTTGATGTTGAATAGTTGTCTGATTTCTACTGTTAAGTTCGAACCTTGTTTCTGTATAGCTTCCTCAGGACTAAGCCCAAAGCCTGCCCTTAAATGTAAATGATTTATCTTTTTCCAATTATCCATATAATATAAATTTATTACCTAAAACGGTAGTAGCAATAGAAACATAATTGATAATGTTTCTATTGTATATTAGACTTGATTTTGCTGAATTGGTTTAAACAAGCTCTTAATTAGCGTATTCTTCTTGTTCTTTCAATATGACAAATATCGGATTAATCTGCTAAGTATTATATGAAAGGAATGTTAAACATCGAGTTATTTCCCTAGTCCATCTATCATTTTCTTCCTAAAATACAGTATAGACAAAAACTCCTCTATCTCTTTTTCCCAACTAGACCATATCCTAGACTCTTCTGGCCAATCGGCTGTGAGTTTATCATGCAAAAAAGGATTACAGGTGTATGCTGCCTTTTTTAATATGGTTCTATAATGCCAGCCATTCCAATATCTCGATGTTTCTCCTGCGAGCCATTCTTGAAGATTTTTCATGACAAGCTGTGTAAGTTCATCTGTCCATAAGGAGCTCCCCGTTTTCAACAACATCGTAATCGGTGAGTTTTCTTCTAGCAGTCCTTTGGCTTTTTTCATGCCTTTGATAGCTACGTTATTGAAAACATTATCTGTTACGTTTTCCATTAGTCGAGAGACATTGAGGCTCTGCCATCGTTGTATGTCTTGGCTTTCTATTTTGAAGGAGAGAATGGCTTCTGTCCATGCTTCGTCCTTATGTAAATATGTAGCTTCTGCCATAGCTTGTACGAGGAGTTCCCCCCAATCGCTTCGCACGAATAATTCGAGTGCTTCTGTGGCATTCATATTCAGATATTCCAACCAAAGACGAGGTGGAGTTAATGCAATCATTTGTCCTAATCGGCTGGCTTTTACTCCCCCTTTGAACCATTGTACTCTAGGATCTATGCCATCCCGAATCATATTGTCATCCAACTTATTAGGAAGTTCGATGACTAATTTATCTTTTTTAAGTGTTTTTTTCTTAATACTAATGAGTTCTTTCAATCGATTGAATATTCGATCAGAAAGTGCTGACTGGGGTATTTGGGCGAGTACCTGGACGGCTGTTCTTCTGACTTCTTTCCGCCTATCATCCAATAATGTTTCTAGAAAAATTTCCAGTTCTTTATCTAGATGTATTCCCAATACTTCGAGAAATCTTATTCTTTGATTGACACTTTCTTCTTTCCATGCTTCTTTGGCTAGTTCCAATGCTTTTGATGGATCTTCCTTTCGCAATTTTGTCAATATAGATAATCTTTCATCATTAGATGAATCTTCCCAGTTATCTGAAACAGGAGGGCTGAGCAATCTATGCCAATTAGGGTTTTGGAGAATGATCCATTCACCTATTTCGCCAATATTCTTTTTGAGTTTTCCCCAAAGTTCTGGCGAGGTCAATGATTGCTCTAATAAGTCAGGTAGAATTTCTGGAGGGAGGCATTTTTTGTTTTTGGCGAGATTGTGTAAAAACTCTGGTAGTGCATTTTCAAATGCTCCATCTACAATCATATATAAATGCTTGATGGAACGAGGGCCACAAACATTATTGCTGGAATGGATAGCTGGTTTTGTAGGGTGTATGATTGGTGTGGTGGAAAAATTAGCTTTTTTTATTCTGGAAAGAATAGCAGCAGCAGAAAGGAGCATTTCTTCTTCAGAAACATCGTTTTTTATGCCTAGAGCACGTAGTTCTCCTCTTGTTTTTTCAGATAGTTGTCCTCTCTGTGTTCCAACTAATGCTACTCTTACCAATTCTTTTTCCATGAGTCGTCGTCGTTTGAATTTATAGTGCTACGAATCTAAAATCAGCAGCTACGCCTAGAGGACTGAGCATTTCGCCTGTCCATTCTCCAAAAATATCTATTGGATTTCCACCACTCAACGCTAATATTTTCCAATTAGAAAAACCAATATTTAATAAAGGAATCGCATTTTCATTTTTATCGACGATATAAACTTGATCATCTTTTAATAGTGGATATACGTTGGAAAAGGCTGCTGGAAAATCCTCCAACCAAGGATTTTTTCCTAATGCTTCTGAATATTCATTGAGAAAAGAAGAAACATCTTCATAACCACCCCAACCATCTACGATATGTTCGGATATTTGGTGGTTTTTAATAATTGCTCTTAAGGGAGATATACTTGGATAATAGATCATTTCACCCTTAAAAATTCTGCCTTTTGGCCAATAAAATGGAAAACCTTCATTCCTATAATCATATTCTAATACCAATGCAAATCTGCCTGTCTCTTGTCCTAAAAACCAAGTTCTTCTGACTGCTGCATTGTCTATATTATTACTTTCTACTTGTCCTACGATCATCCAAAGATCTTCTATTCCTTTTTCGCCAAGGAGTTGATCTCTAGAGGTATTAATCCCTCCCATAGATAGCAATTCTTTTTGCAAAGAATTGGGTAGCGATTCTAATTGTTGAAATCCTTTGATGATAAGGTGTAAGTTGGATAATTCTGATAAAAGTTTTGCAGGCCAGTCGATTCCTGAATTTTGAATCATTGCTAATTCTCTAATTCTTCTTCCTAATCCTGACAATTTAGCATCGACCATTCTTTTGGCTATACTATTCCATACTTCTAAATTAGATTCAATTTGGCGACTCTTCGTGCGAGTTGTTGTCATGTCTGTGGCAGCACCTTCTACAGATGCCAAACCTACTCGCATCATATCGTTCAGCCAATTTTCCAAATCCTTGATACCTGCCTGCATCAATGCTATCCTATCATTGAATGCTTTAAGTTTTTTTTCTTCTGCCTTTTTTAGTTCTTCTTCCGTTTTTTCTTCCTTCTTTGGTTTGGCTTCTCTTTTATCTAACCATTTTTGAATATCATCTGGTATATCTCCAGATACTTTGAATCCATCCAATTCAGATGAAGACAAGAGAAGTAAGCCAATAGCATGTTTGCAAGGAAATTTCCTACTGGGGCAAGTACATTTAAACGCAGGCCCTTTTAGGTCTACAGCTGTTTCGTAATGGGCTGTGCCACTGCTCTTGCAGTAGCCCCATACTGCACGTCCGTCAGTTTCTAAGCTCATCCACTTCCTTGAAGTGGCTAGTCCTTGTCCTCTCTTTGCAGAATTAGGATCTGGTGCTAATGATAATATTTGTTCTATTGTCCAGTGCAAATGTGTATTTTTTTAAAAATTGGAGTCATTCTTTTAATTTTACAAATATCTGCAAAATTACACTTTTGATTCTTAGAAATAATAAAATTACATTTTTGACTGCTTCTTTTTTCCTTACTCTTCGTTAAAAATACTCGCCCTAGCTAAGATTAATACTGCACTTTTTGTCTTAATTAAGAAAAAAATAATCTACTCAAAAAACGCAATTTATTCTTACATTATTCCTTACATTTGTATTGAAATTAAATCTTATAGAAAATGGGACACTACGAAGCAGGGAAAAAGGGATATATCGTTATAGGAATTGCTATAGCTTTCATTATGTTTATCTGTCTTTGGGCATTTGTTTATTATAGCAACCAAAACGGATTACCAATTTAAGAAATATCTTCTGGATAAATCTCTTATTAAAAATATAAACTTAGTTATAAAACTAGGTTTATGAAAAGGAATAAAAAAACCGCCCTTCCTATGTACTGCATAGGGGCGGTTATTTTTTGTATGTACCTAATCAAAACAGCTTCTTGGACTATTTCTTATACATTGAGATACATCATTAGTGATTCATATCTTTCTTTCATGGAATCATTCAGATATTCAGATTCATGAAAGGATGCTTTGACTTCGAAGTCGAAACGCTGTAAAGATGCTACTATCCTACTCACATCTTTTTTATTGATTTTAATCGTGACTTCTGCTAGGGATGACTTGAGATCTGAAGTAATAAAGGTACTCAGTACTGCTGCATTCTCTTGTTCTATAATGCTTGAAATCTTAGCTAAAGAATAATCTTTTCGATTCATTTCTAAAACAATAATACTTCCAGGCACTGTAAATGATCCCATATTCCCCATCTGAGCCAGAATATCCTCTTGAGTAATCATTCCAATATATTTGCCCTCTCTATCCACTACGGGAATAACTGTGAGCCTAGAATCCGCCATAAGGCGTAGGATTTCGTAGATATGATTCTTAGCGGAAACATATGGTCGATTGAATCGCAAGCCCAATGAACCTATGCTTTTGTCTAGGTCAAAATTGAGTATGTCGTCTTCTGAAACTAATCCTAACAATTGATCTCCTTCTATCAAAGGAATGTGTCTGACATGGAATTCACTCATTTGATCTATGGCAAAATTCCCTGTATCCTCTAATGTAAGAGGCTGTATCATGGTTGATATAAGTGTTCCTGCAGTCATTAGCGTTTGTTTAATTTGTTTGCTGAATGTTATTCCTTAGGTATATATACGCTAAAAATGTACTTTTTGGTTCTATTCTCTTTTTTAAATGTAGTCTTTTAACCTCATTTTAACTAGAGATACTGATAATCTTTTTTTAGATATGTAAGCTACATTACAGATATCTACATTAAATAAAATAGCTAAATATCATAATATGTTAATTAACAGACTAAATTACTTGTTGATTTTAAATCATATGTTTTTTAAATATTCTAAAAAGTTGTTTGAAAATGATGAAATAATTTCTACCTCAAATCTTTCAAATTAATATTTAAAGTAGTTTTTCCTCTCCAATGGTTCGTTTCTAAGACATAGCAGATATCGCATTTTCCCTCTTGAAGTATTTTGTATTTATCTGCCATCCAAAAACCAATGCCATTCATTGTTGGCGAATCTGTCTGTTTGATACTCAATTTCAAGTGTTCTTCTTTCACTATTTTTGATTTCCCTGTATCTTTGATATTCTTTGAAACGAAAACAGGTCGTCGATTTCCTGGTCCAAAGGGAGCAAACTGCTTAATGAGTTTCCAGAAACTAGAAGAAATATCATTAAAATTAAGTTCTCCAGAAATATGGATTTCTGGCTGTAGTTCTTTTTCTTGAATACTGGTAGCTACTGCTGCTTCAAATTTAACACAAAATGCTGCTAGATTTTCCTTTTTGAGCGAAAGTCCTGCTGCAAATTGATGACCACCATAATTTTCCAATAAATCCGCACACTCCCCAATGGCATGATGAATATCAAATCCAGGGACTGATCTCGCAGAACCTACTGCTAGATCATTTGAAGAAGTCAATATAATCGTGGGGCGATGGTATTTTTCTACTATTTTGGAAGCAGAAATTCCTACTACGCCTTTATGCCAATGTTCTTGGAACAATACGATACTCTTTTTTTCTTTATAATCCTCTAACGATTCGAATAGCTCAGCCGCTTCTTTAGTGATCCCTCTGTCTTGTTCTCTTCGAGTCAGATTTTTGGAATGAAGGCTTTCTGATAAATTCGCAACTTCTTCCTCATTCGTACTTAATAATAATTTCACAGCTTCTTTGGCATCAGATAATCGTCCTGCTGCATTGATCATAGGACCTGCTCCAAAAACTAGATCGCCAATGGATACAGGAAATTCTTTGCCACTTCTTTTTATCAATGCATTGATACCTTGACGAGCTTTGCCTTCGTTGATTTGTTGAAGCCCGAAGTATGCCATGGTTCTATTTTCTCCAGTCATTCGTACGATGTCGCAGCCTATGCTGATAACGAGCAAATCGAACAAATCATTCCAAGTATCATTGGTATATCCTTGTGCTTGAGCGATGCCTTGTGCTAGTTTGAAGGTCACGCCACATCCACTTAATTCTTTGAAAGGATAGTTGCAATCTTTTCTTTTAGTATCTAGAACAGCTACAGCATCAGGTAATTTTGCACTAGGTAAATGGTGATCACATATAATGAAGTCAATACCTAACAATTTGGCCTTTTCAACTTTATCTATCGCTTGTATACCACAATCCATTGCAATAATTAAGGTCGATCCAATCTCTTTGGCATAATCTATTCCTGCATTGGATACACCATAGCCTTCGTTATATCTATCAGGAATATAGTAGTCTATTTTTTCTTTACCTGTAATTCTGGACAAGAAGGTATGCATCAAGGTGACGCAAGTCGTGCCATCTACATCATAATCGCCATAAAGGAGTATTTTTTCATCATTATCTATCGCTTGAATGATTCTTTGAACGGCTTTATCCATGTCTTTCATCAGGAATGGGTCATGGAGATGTGCTGGCAAAGGGCGAAAAAATGCACGTGCTTCTTCGAAGGTATTAATCCCGCGCTGCACTAAAAGTTGACTGACGATAGGATTTACTTTCAGCTGTTCGTGAAGTTCTTTCACTTTGATCTCATCTGCAGGTATTGGTGTCCATTTTTTTTCTAACATCCTTATTTTATTTTTTTAGATTCGTTTTGTTCTTCAAATACCTTTTCTTCGTTTTCTATCAAAGGCTGAAGTGGCGTATCATCGTTGGGTATTAATAATTCTGGTTTACTAGGAGGAACTGGTCTGGGAGGTGAGTCATTTACCAAGATTCCCCTTTCTCTGAGAAGATCCCTTGAATGGAACATCAGCATCGTATCTACTTCTGCATCTACCATTTCCATTAATTCTCTTCTGCATTTATTCATTTCTTTTTTAGTAAATGCAGTTACTATATCATCTGTTTCGTTATAAATTTCCTGCATTTCTTCGTCTGTGAACGAGGTTTCTATATCTAATTTAAAACTAGAAAACAGCAACACAACTATTATGGATAATGACAATAAACTTATATATAAATATTGTTTTTTCATTTTTGGTATTCTTCTAATTTGCCTTGTATTTCTACTAATCTTTCTTCTAAAACAGAATCGACCAAAAAATCAAATTCATTTTCCTTTGCTTCTACACAAAGAGAATCTAGTTCTATTTTCAAGGAATCTGTCTGTTCTTTGGCTAGTAACTCGATGAGCTTGGTTCTATCTTTCTTTTTTCTTTGTGGATCTATTCCACAAGAAACCAATACACTTACTGCCATTAATATTAATAATAGGTATTTCATTCCTTTTGGTTCAAAATAATATGAATTTACAATGAAGTTCTCTAAGCTTTTAGTTTTAGCACTAAAAATTCTGATCTGCGAAATTATAGTAGTAATTTATGAATGATTAACGTGATATTAACTGAAACTGACACCTAATTTGCGTTAAATTGCGTTATATAAGTAGATATTGAGATTTAAAGGTATTTAGATTTAGAGATAAAATATTGATTATTAAAATTTTATCGAAAGAATGTGCAATCCTTAAATTTGTATTATTGCTTAGAAGCTGTTTTAATTTAACACCATGAATCTAAACTGCTCTAAAACGACCAACATTATGATGAAGAGATATTTTATATTGTTTTTTGTACTGTCTTTCTTCCATGTTTCTTTCGCTCAGGAAGAGAATAAAGAAGAAAAGATGGAGCGAATGCAAGTCAACGGAGAATGGATGTACGCCTTGATAACGGAAGGCGATACCCTTTATGTGGCAGATTTGGATGGTACATCGATCACTATGCCTCGAACGTTTGCGAACAACGATGAAAAGCGAAGATATTACAAACTAAAAAGGAGTGCTCAAAAGGTTTATCCTTACGCTCTAAAGGCGATAACGCTCTATAAGGAAGCTAAAGATACGACTTCTGACATGAGAAGAAGAAAGCGAAAAAAGTACACCAAAAAAATGCAGAAAGAATTGAAGGAGGAGTTTGAAAAGCCTTTGAAAAAGCTGACAAAAACTCAGGGAAAAGTCTTGATCGCTATGATTGAAAGAGAACTGGATACTTCTTTTTATAAGGTAGTCAAGGAATTGAGAAATGGTATGATAGCCTCTTACTGGAATGTAATGGGAAAGATGTTTGGCTATAAAATAAAGAAACAATATGATCCGACGGATGATCCAATAATGGAAGCTGTTCTTTCAGATTTTGATATTGATTTAGATAATTGATTGAGTATATGCTAGGGAATTGGTCTATAAATTAAGTTTTTACGCCAGCTTCTCCAAGCCCTTCTTTAATGTAAAAGAAAACGTAGATCCTTTACCTAACTCTGACTCTACCCAAATATCACCACCATGCTGTTCGACGATTTTTTTACAGATCGCTAATCCAATACCAGATCCTTCGTATTCTATCTTGGTGTGAAGTCTTTGGAATACGAGGAATATTTTTTCCATATATTTCTGTTCTATTCCTATACCATTATCCTTAATAGAGATTTGATATTTATCTACTAAATCTTCACAGGTAATTTCTATTTTGGGAGGTGTGCCCTTTATTTGAAATTTAATGGCATTATTAATTAGATTCTGAAATACCTGTTTTAATTTTGTATAATTTCCCACAAATTCTGAAGGTAGTTTCTGTATATCAAAAATCAAACCTTTGTTTTCTGGGAGATGATGGTACATATCCACCAAATCCAACAGCAATGAATTCATATCGATTTCATCTACATCCAATTCCTTCGTATTTACTCTCGAATAATCCAACAAATCCTTAATGAGTTCATTCATGTTATTCACATTCGTAATGATGAAATTCATGTATTCTTCTGCTCTCTCATCAAAAAGGTGTTGATATCTTCTTTTTAGTAATTGTGTAAAACTCGAAATGGAACGAAGTGGTTGTTTTAAATCATGTGAGGCAACATATGCAAAACTCTCCAATTCCAAATTAGAATTGATATAATGTTTCAGTTCCTTATTTTTCTTATCTAGCTCCTTAATCTGCTGCTCGATTTTCTTTTCTGCCTTTTTTCTTTCTGTCAAATCATTCATAAACATGACAGCAGCATATTCGCCTTTCAATGAAATCGGAGCAAATGTCACTATGGCATCAAAAATAGTTCCTGTATCATTCTTCTTAAACTGCCATTCAAAACTAACCTCTGTTAATTCCTCCTTAAATTTCGCAAGGATTCTACTTATCTTTTCACTAGATAACTGACCATCTGGTTGAAATTCAGGACTCTGATCTGGCATACTACTTATCAATAAGTTTTCCCTAGACGATCCAAATAACTCAATGGCCATTGGATTAACATCTATCGCAACACTACTCGAAAAATCAATCACGACGATCCCTTCTCGTGAATTATTGAATAAAGTCCTATACCTTTCCTCCCGCTCCTTTGTTTCTAGTTCTTGTTCGTATTGCTCACTAATATCTTGATAACAGGATAGCATTAATTTATCTCCATTTTCCTCAAATATACTGGCCCAAACTCTAGCCATAAATAAGGTACCATCCTTCTTTTGGTATTGCTTATTAATTTTTAAAACCCCAATTTCATTGTTCATTAGTTGATTAAGCTGAAGTATATTTGGATCCGCTCCAACTGAAGAATAAAGTTGTGAGAAATTTCTCCCCAGCAACTCATTTTCAGTATAGCCAAATAGCTTCACAAACGCATCATTGACATCAATAATGGTATTTCCTAAAGAAGTAATCGCAATCCCTAGAGGGTTCAATTTAAATACCGAACGAAACCCTATTTTATCATGTTCTTTATCCTGAAGTACAATTTCTCTTGCTAATTTATTGACTTCTTCAGTCGTATTCTTTAAAACATCAAAAAAGAGACTGGTATCTTTTATCTCAAGAAATTCCATTCTCTTAATAATACTCTGCTCCAATACATAATCTCCATATTCTTTTGGAATAAGGAATGTCTGTCCTTGGATTATACCAAGTATCTTTGACAAAACGTCATTGCTTATTTTAATTATTGGATTAGCCATTAATAATAATACTATAAATCAAGGAAGAGGATCAACCTTTATAGCAAAATTTGAGATTCTGCTATTCAAGCACTGGTATTAAGTAATTCTTGAACTCTTAAAGTTTGAACCTTTTGAATATCAATTTATTATACAGAGGTTTTAAATATAGTTTCGTACAGCCAAAATTATATAATATTATCCAATATGTTATTATAGTAATCTATATAATAACTTACAAGTACGCATATATTGGACAGTTTTAGTGGCTTATATTTGACAAAAGTAGGAAGATTATCAACATGATTTATCTTATTATAGGTAAAATGCCTAATTTCATATTCAGAATTACAAATACCCCGTTTCAAAACATCTTAGCCTTTAAATATATTTATAGCTTTTATCAACTTTACTTTTATGATAAACTTAAAACATAGCTTCACTGCACTATTCTGCCTGATACTTTCTGCCAGTCTTTTCTCACAGGTAGTCATTAATGAATTTTCTGCTTCTAATTATAGTGATGCTCAAGATAATTATGGTGAATACGAGGATTATATAGAATTATATAATACAAGTTCTAGTACCATCGATTTATCAGGATATTACCTTAGTGATAAATTAACCAATTTAGATAAGTGGGAAATTCCAGCAGGAGTAACTATTGCTGGAAATGGACACTTACTTATTTGGTGTGATGATAGAAATGAAGTTTTTGGAGGTGATGTTCATTCCAACTTCAAGATTACACAGACTAAAGCCAATGAAGCAGTTGTGTTATCAGATCCTAGTTTACAAATCGTGGATTTCAATGATATCAACCAGCCTTCAAAAAAGAATCAATCTTGGGCAAGGATAACAGACGGAGGATCAACATGGGGTATAGCCTCTAATCCTTCACCTGGAAACACAAATACCAATGTAACATCATATTACTCTCCCAAACCTGAATTATCTCCAGCTGCAGGTTTATTCACAGCAGCTACCCAAGTGACACTTTCAACATCAGAACCAGGTGCTACTATACATTATACCTTGAATGGAGATGAGCCAGATGACAGTGATGCTGTATATGCTGGACCTATTACCATCAGTCAGACGACTGTAGTCAGAGCAAAAGTATACAATCCAGATCCAGATATTCCATCCAGTTTCATCGAAACGAATACTTATTTCATTAATGATGTACATACGATTTCCGTATTATCCATCTCTGGTTCTGGATTGCCTGATTTACTAGGTGGAGCATGGGGAGATGAACCTGAAGGTCATTTTGAATATTTTGGGCCAGACCAAGTATTGATACATGAAGTATTAGGAGAATTTAATAAGCATGGCAATGACTCTTGG